>JBKQMP010000211.1:0-30432 GCA_052146665.1 Dissulfurispiraceae bacterium | reverse complement strand
AGGTGGGTGACTTCACCCACCTGCTTTTTTTTGTGCCCGCGGACTGCAATATATAGCAGGGAGGAGATGGGATACTATATCCTGCCGCGTTCAGGGGCAAAAAAATCGGGCTCCCCATTTTTGGGGTTTGGCCGTTCTTTAGCGATAGTGTTTACAGAACATGGACCTGTGCGTTTGCGTTATAGTATAGAATAGAGGCTGTGGTCTTTCAGAGGGATGGAAGGGCGTGTAATATACAAAGAAAATGGTGACGCGATGAGTACTTTCGTCATCGAGCTGGGGGCTAAAAGGATGAAAAAAACATACCGTGTAGCACTGACTCTTACACTGACTCTTGCAGTGTGTCTGTCTGTTTACTCATGCAAGAGACAAAGCGATCACACAAGGGAGACTCAAAAAGAGGTGTCTGCGGATCAAGAGAGGAAGATGGAGGAGATCAGGACTGGGGTCGAGCAATCAAAGAAGGTCATCGTCGCCAAAGTGAATGGGGAAGGGATCACTCAGTATGCCCTCATGAGGGAGATGAACGAAATTGCCTCACTTTATGTTCGAGACAAGAAAGAGATGACGCCCGAGATAACGGAGATGATCAGAAAAGAGGCACTTAATAGAGCGATCTTCCGAGCCCTAGCCGTGCAGGAGGCGAGGCGTCAAGGCATGACCGTACTTCCTCAGGCGGTTGATGACGCCATAAAGAAAATCAGGGAAAGTATGGGATCACCGGAGGCGTACAGCAAATATCTTGAGCATCTCTCTATGACTGAAGATCAATTACGAAAAGAGATAGAAGAAGGGCAGCTCCTGCAAAGGATACTCGCAAAAGAAGTCTATGACAAGATAACCGTGGATGAAAAGACCCTGAAACGCAGCTATGAGACAGAGAAGTCGAAGTTCCTCACGAGGGACAATCCCCCGCGCCAGATGACTTACCAGGAGGCACGGCCTTCAATTGAGGCGTATATTAAAACGCAACGGGGCAGAGAGCTGAGGGAGCAATGGGAAAAGAGTCTGCGGCGAGAAGCAAAGGTTGAGATCATGCCTATGGATGGCGAAACGAAGCTCAAATGACAGAGGAGGCTGTGATGAGAAGGGCGGTGCTTGTTATAATTGCGATTGCGTTACTTTTTTTGTGTCCGGTGGCGGTCGCTGCGGATTGGGCAATCTTTGTAAAGGATTCCCAGGGGTGTCCGCAGTTTTATGATACTAAAAGCATTTCGAAAAAAGGGCGTCTCATCAAGGTTTGGACAAAAATATCTGCCGACGGCTATAGTGCGTGCAAAGAGGCGCTGAGCTCTCCTGAAGAGGTGGAGGAACACAAGGCGCAGGAAATGAGGACGTTGATCGAGATCAACTGTGCCACGAAGGCATTCAGGATGTTAGCCACTAAGGTCTATGCGTCTGGAGGCTTGCTTTTGGTGGATTCCAAGGACTCTAAGGCCAAATTTGAGCCAATAACTCAAAATACAGTCGCAGAGCGTTTGGCGCACACTGTTTGTAAGTGAAGGTCATCCCGGATGGCCAATTCGGCAGAAAGAGTAGTGATATTAACGATAAAGTCGCCAGACAAGGAAGAGGGAGGATAAGACGGTGAAAAAACTATTGGTGGCAGTTTTGTTTGTTGGGCTTTTAGTATGCCGGGTTAGTGCTGAGGATAAGCAGGAATTGAAAAATAACTCTCAGGATTTGAAAGACAAGAAGGACAAAATCAGTTACAGCATAGGTTTTGGCTTCGGCAACAGCGTGAAAAAACAGATGACTGACGTGAATCCTGAATATCTTTTACAGGGAATGAAGGATGCACTGTCCGGGAACCAGCCTGTAATGTCAGAAAAAGATATGCGCGAGACCATGATGGAGTTCCAGAAGGAGATGATGGCAAGGGAGGCTGAGCGGGCACACGAATTGGCGGCAAAGAACAAAGCGGAGGGGGAGCAATTTCTTGCCGAGAACAAGAAAAAAGAGGGTGTTATCACACTTTCGAGCGGTCTGCAATATAAGGTGATCACCGAGGGAACCGGAAGCACGCCGAAGGCTACCGATACGGTGACGGTCGACTACCGGGGCACGTTGATTGACGGGACCGAGTTTGATAGTTCATATAAACGCGGGGAGCCCGCCACCTTTGCCGTAAATGGCATTATCGAAGGCTGGAAGGAAGCTCTGCAACTTATGAAGGTAGGTTCAAAATGGCAGTTGGTCATCCCTTCGAACCTTGCGTACGGTGAAAATGGGGCAGGGCAGGTTATCGGACCGAACGCGGTACTTATTTTTGAGGTTGATCTGATATCCATCAAATGACAGGCTGTAACAGTATTTTTGCGCACATGAGACGTTGAAGCGATGGCCAAGTCTCTCAATCGTGCCGTGACTTTCTCAGCAATGCCCCATTTCTAAATGATAGAGGCGGGGATGCCTTGTCCGCGCCTCTATCTGTGAGTTCTCTATCATATTTCTCATGCCGCACATAATAAAGCTGTCGCGGCTCTCAGCAGATCTCAATAAAACAGAGATCGATTACTCTTTAATGAGACAATCTCACCTCTCTATTTGAACCACGTTGCCCCCTCGAGAAATCGCAGCTCTCAGTCAAGCTGACAAAAAAGACGTGTTTAGTGGCCTCTTGGCATCGGCGCGGGTATATTCAGGGGTCGGAGATTTATCTCCGCACCGGCCTCTTTCATTGCCTTGTCAACAAATCCTTTAATGAGGGCAGTTCTGGCATTAAGCAGGAGTTTTTGACGTATCTTGTCCCTGGCCTTCTCATAAGACTCGACGAACCGTTCATTCCTCTCGTCGACCTTTATAATTTCGAATCCAAATCTTGTCCGCACGATGCCGCTGGTCTCACCCTGCTTCAGACCGAACGCGACGTTGTCGAACTCCCGGCCCATCCTGTTTTTTCGCAGGTAGCCGAGGTTGCCGCTTTTTCCTTTCGTACGGGAATCCTCGGACACCTCAGAAGCGACTTTGGCAAAGTCTTCCCCGGCCCTGATCCTCTTGAGGGCATCTTCGGCCTTCTCTCTTGCCATCTCTATTCCTTTTTCACCGGCAGTGATGTCGATTGCAAAGAATATGTGACTCACTTTCACTGCGCCTTCTGTGCTGAATTCAGCCGGATGGATCTCGTAATAATGTTTCACTTCATCCTCTGTGACGGTGACCTTTGATGCTATCTCTGTCTTTTCATAATTCGAGGAGAGGAAATCATCTACGAGCATATCCAGTTGTTCTTCTGTGGCTGGCAGTTTGTCAAAGCCCTGCTCTTTGGCTATCTTTGCGACAACGATTGCCTCGACGATCTTTGTAATCAGCTCCCCTTTTTTTTGCGGCTGCGCCTCGTACATCTTTTGCTGCTCTTCATCCTGATAGCCGATGATCCTGTTAAGATCTGACACTGTGATGGTCCGCTCACCAAGCCTTGCCAGGACGGTGTCATCAGCGGCTCTCAGTAATGACGGCAAGATCAGAGTTGCCAACAATAAAAACAAGACATTTTTTTTCATGAGACCTCCTCAAGCTGGTTTTATAAGCATCAGCTTCTAGAATAACGTGAGCTCTATCTGCCATTTCGCTCTCCGAGACTGCGCACATAAGCATATCAGGCTCGCAAATATTATACTTGATTCACGGCATATGAACAAATCATGACAAGACAAAGTGAAGCCGATAACTTTTTGCCCTTAATGCCCAAACCGGGCTCAGGCCTGACATCCTCAATGAATCGTGATAGAATAAAAAATAATAAGTCGAAATTTGCGTTTTTGCAATGCTCACGCGCCTCATAAGAATAAACACGATGAATTGAGACGTCATGGGAGGACAACTTCATGAAAAGAGCTAACGCCTTGTTCTTGAGGACCTTGCTCATAACGGCAGGGGTTTTGGGATTATTCTTACTTAAGATGCCGCTGGATTCACTCGGAGCGGCGTCTCAAAACGATTCAGGCGTATTGAGGACTAAGGCATCTTTTCACTGGACCCCTGATGCCTCGGCGAGTTATAAGATAAAGTTCGACGCAGCCGCCTCCACTTGTGCTGCTGAGCCGTGTGCTTACTCATGGGATTTCGGAGACGGGAGCGCCGCAGGTACGCTTCCCATAGTTGCTCATGCCTATGCGGACGGTGCGACCCACAAGGTGACCCTTAAGGTGACTGACGCATGGGGAGTCACGCAGGCATCGTCCCGGCTAGTGGCAGGCGTGGTTAATCTGCCACCCTCAATTGCCAGTTCGGTGACTGTCAAGAATTACACGGTTAACCTTATTGATGCCTCATCCGACGACAGGATGCCGCCGAGGGATGCCGTCACCGTGAACTGGAACGATGGTGGGTTCTCACGGGGTGACGCGGGGAACACCTTCACGCATACTTACGCATCGGCAAGCACGTATAATATCCTCCACACTATCACCGACGCAAGTGGCGTGAGCGTCTCTGAGGTGCAAAAGGTTAGTGTGCCGGAGAGGTTTAGCATCAGCGGCAGGGTAACCAAGGATGATGGTAAGAGTCTCGCCGGAGCGACAGTGGTCCTCAAATTCAATGAGACGGCAAAGGCGGTCGCTACCACCAGCGATGCTGGTAACTTCCGATTTGACGATGTTCTGCCCGGCACCTACTTAGTTCAGGCATATAAGTCTGAGTTCTCTTTTCACGCTGACTCTAGGCAGGGAGCTCCTCAGAACCCCGTGCGGGTCTCGGTCGGGCCCAACAAGACCGTGAACTTTGTTGCCGTCCCCGATGCCTCGCAAAAAGGAAGCCCTTGTCCGTGTCCGACTATGCCGACAGCCGAAGCGATCAACCGCATGTTGAAAGACTGTTCTTGCGGGGTGAAATGACCCATCCCTGGGTGAACTCACCCAAAGACTCCGGAGAGTCAGACGAGAAAACTTCAACCGTCCTCCAAGCCGACCGGTGGAGCATTCGCCTCTGTTCAAAACGCGACTGGGAAAGAGGCCTATCTTAAGAGCACCTTTCGGCGAAGTTGCGTATGGGACCTTTTGAGCCCTGGCAGTTACGATGAGCCTGTCGCAAACAGTGAAGTGTGCGTTTCAGGGCGTGTCCAAATCGCACCTTTTGAGAAGCCCGATTTCCCCTAGTTTTGGTTCGGCTGCGGTAATGGATGTGTCCTAAACAACATTACAGCTCAATAACTTATCTGTAAACTCAGGCATGATTTGTGTATGCAATCTTCTAGCCCCTCTTTTGCCCTGCGTTAGTGGGCAAGATGCGGAAGGAGGTAGGCGCGACAGAAAAGATAGCTGTTGGTGTCTTCAATGGCACGCCGGACTGATGTAACAAGGCATTATTATTTTTTTTAAAAAGGAGATCAGGTATGAGACAGAAGACGAGTTTTCTATTCATGGTGTGCCTTCTCGCGCTGACCTTGCCGTTAATCTACGCGCAAACCGCTGGGGCAGAGCCGGGGCAATATTATTTCGGGGATGGTGCCGTGGCAAATTACACGACAATCCCACCAGGTGGGTGGACCTACGACAAGCACCTCTCCCACTGCCTTTCCTGTCACAATTCGACTCATGTGTCCGGTGCTTTAGACATGACCACCTATTTGATGACGGGACATAAGAACATGTTAAGGATGACGGGTTTAAATGAGCCCAGGACAGGGCCCGATGGGAAACCATATGCCACGGATGCCAACGGCTATTCCATTCTCTGGGGGACCGCCTCGAGCAATTACACGGCATTACAGGTGCCGACGATTGATGAGGGGACCTGTACGGTCGCGGGGTATTTCACGGCGGCTACCTGCGCAAATGAGGGAGGCACATGGACACCTAACCTGTTGCCCCTTTTCTACATTTACGACGGTTGGCTTAACGAAACGGCTGCCAACGTGTTTGCCCCCATAGCACTTGCTGGTAGCAGCACTGCGCCGGGTTCTTACAGTTGTGGGCGCTGCCATACAACAGGTTTTACAATGGATACTTCACTGCAGACGTATCGTGCGCCTGAATATTTGTACCCTGGGATTACAAACATAGCCGGGAGACCCGGTTATATCAATTTTGATCCGGACGGTGGCGGTCCCGCAGTGGCCAGTTCATGGGCCATGGGCGCACTCTATGAGCCGCTCGACGGTGTCCAGTGCGAGAGATGTCATGACGCTACGAATCATTCACCGGACGGCAATCCAGGGGCAACGGTTGTAACAGGAGCAGCTGCAACCGCTTTATGTTTGCAATGTCACAGGCAGGAACACACCCTTGCTTACACATCCGGGCAGCCACTCGGTTCAAACATCGTTCCGACCCCCTTTACAGACAATCTTGCACCCGCAAATCCCCCCTCTGAGCCTCTCTACCCGCTCCCGCAGCTGGAGGTCGGCAGCAATGGTTCGTATGCGCCTCAGTTTTACGGTTACTCGACTGGCATGGAATACCTGAACAGCGTGCATGGTCAATATACCGGCAACTTCCAGCAGATCAGCGACCCCACAAAATATCTGAGTTACTTTGTCATTGAGGGTGGGACCTCGGGAAGTGGCTGCACCACGTGCCACGAGGTGCACCAGAGCATAGTGCCAGCTGTCGATGCGGCGGCGCCCCTTTCGAATGAATGCACTTCATGCCACGCAGCATACGGAACTTATATCTCGAACATAAAACATCCTGTAGGCCCTGGAACCCCGCTTGGCGACCTTTCCGATATCCCGGCAGCCTGTGAGACCTGCCATATGCCCAAGACTAACAACGGCGAGGGCCTCAGTGCGCATCTCTGGCGGATCAGCGTGGACAGCAACTACAGCACCTTCCCGACACAGGCTGAGTGGAACGCCGGACAGAAGACGGCTTTCACTGCTCCGGACGGAAGTTATGCTCAAGCCGTCTGGGTCGACCTGGACCTTGCCTGCGGTCAGTGCCACGGTGGTTCGGCGGGTGCTGGAAATACAAAGAACGGCGCTCCATATCGCGACAAAGGTGAGCTATCTACGGATGCCAATAACATGCACAATGCCATACCCATTGTCAGATTCACTTGGGGGAATGATTCTGTCACCAGCTTCAAAGTAAATTTTGACGCGAGTAATTCCACTTGCCCGCTGGGCGCAACCTGCAACTACAGCTGGACCTTTGGTGACGGCCAAACAGGAACTGGAAAAACCGTGAGCCACACTTATGCCAATGGGACTTCACAAAGCGTGACACTGACAATCGATACCAACGGGACATATTATACGGAGGCCTCCGCCTCGCAGACAGTTACGCCCACGGTGGTGAACCAGCCGCCCACTGCTGCCGGCCTCGCCAGCGCAACGGTCAACGGTCTTGCGGTCTCCTTCACAGACGCCTCGACGGACAACCCGCTGAATTCTCCAAGCGGGTTCGCTGCGGGCGCCGTAACTGTGAACTGGAAGGACGGCAACATAGTAACAGGGAACCAGGGCGGCCTTTTCCAGCATACCTATACAAGTGCAGGGACTTACAATATCCTCCACACCGTGAAGGATTTAGCAGGACTGATCACCTCTGAAACAAAATCGGTCACTGTGGCACCGGTTAGTTACAGTATAACAGTGAACACTGGCATTGGCGGGGTGCTTTACGCTTTGAAGTACAATGGCACCACGAAGCAAGCGGGCACGGATACAAAAGGAGCTGGTTTATGGACCTTCAGTGGCGTTACTTCTGGCAACTATACTGTTACGGTGTATCTGAATAAGGAGATCTTCACTTGTCCTAACGAAACCACGGCAACAAGCTCGGGCACGACGTTCCCGGTGACAGTCGGACCTAACCAGAACATAACCTGCAGCTATGCTAGTTCTTCTAGTATTAAGAATTCTATTAAAAAATCCACTGTTTGGCAATAACGTCTCTTCTCTTTACAAAAGGCAGATGGGGGCTTCCCCATCTGCTCTTTTTTATGGTAGGATAGGGAATGAATAAACTTCTCAAGGGTAAATTTCTATTCGGGTGCTGTATGTTCCTGTGGTTACTCTTTCTTATTGGAGGGATTCCACGCTCCTCTTCGTCACAGTCCCATGGGAATCTCGCTCTTCCACCCCTGCCTTCTCCGGAGACTTATGGCGACATCCTTTTGGACAGAGATTCAACAGCACATAACGTGGATCCGGTAGTTTTTTCACACTGGGCGCATCGTCCCAAGTTCACTTGCAGGGTATGTCACTTGGAACTTGAGTTCCCGATGCGGGCAGGCGAAGCGCCAATTGTCTGTAACGGGGTAGGCAACGGAAGGTTCTGCTTCACTTGTCATGATGGAAAGACGTCTTTTGCGCTGAAAGACGAAAAGGGTGAAAATTGTAAACGGTGCCACAACGTCAATGCCAGCATTGACAGGGAGAAGTTCAGGGAAATTCAGAAGAATTTGCCCAGGAGCAAATACGGCAATGAAATAGATTGGGTGAAGGCTTTGAAAGAGGGGCTTATCAAGCCTAAGGCGAGCTTGCGGGAGGACTTTAAAGAACCTCCCATGCACCTTGATAGAACCCTCAAATTAAGGGCCGAGATGTACGGGATTCCACCGGGTGTCTTTCCCCACGGAATACACGAAAAATGGCTTGACTGTTCCATGTGCCATCCCGACATATTCAATATCAGGAAAAAGTCCGATGAGAGCCTTCGCATGAGCACTATGGTCAAAGGCAAATCCTGCGGCGTTTGCCATCTGAAGGTCTCATTTCCATTGAATGACTGTAAGCGCTGTCATCCAGGAATGAGGGGAGGTTCATAGTAATGAAGAAGTTTTTTTGGCTGTTACCGTTTTTACTCGTGACGTTTGTTTCCCTCTCGCTCGTTTTTAGCGAGACTACCGGCGTAAAAAAGAAAAGGCCGTTACCCGATGAATACGGCAATATCGTGATCAACAATTATGCGGAAAAGAATAAGATGGCCCCAGTTGTTTTTAGGCACTGGCTTTACAGATCAAAATACACCTGTAGGGCTTGTCATGTGGATATTGGATTTGCCATGGAGGCCGGCGGTACCAAAATCAAGTGTGATGATATCAAGAAAGGGTTTTACTGCGGCGCCTGTCACAACGGCAAGGTAGCCTTTGCGCTAATTGAAAAAGGCCCTTCCGGGGAAGAGATCAAGAATTGCGACCGCTGCCACTCTCTCGGCAAGGACGTCAAATTCAAGTATGACTTTTACAAATACACAGCTGGCTTCCCCAGAGAACGCTTTGGCAACGGGATCGACTGGGAGAAGGCCGAGGATATGGGATTGATAAAGCTGCAGGACCAAATCCCGGGGGTCAGCATCAAAAGAAATCCTCTGAGCATTCCCAAGGATTATGTTGTGAAACCGAAGGTGGAGGGGTTACCCAATATCCTTTTCTCACATAAGAAACATGACACCTGGATGGGCTGTGAGGGATGTCATCCGGAGTTATTCGGTGTCAAACCAGGTTCAACGAAGTATTCAATGGAAGACATCTTCGCCGGCAGATTCTGCGGGCAATGCCACGGAAAGGTTTCTTGGCCGCTGATAGATTGTCAGCGCTGTCACGCGACGCCTGTTGGCTCTTAGCGTGGGAAGTCTGGCCTCGATAGCTAGAGAGAACCGGCACGAGTAATAGCTCTGCGTTATAAAAGAGCGCCTGCTTGACAGATATGGCTTACGACCGCAGCGGATCAGCAAGCCTCGCCGATTGTAAAAGAGTAGGGGCTCAAGGGATGCCTGATCGCGAGTTCATTGGCACGTTTGATGAGAACGTGTGAGAGAAATGTTATCTGCGTAAACGAGGCGCTTATTTTGCAGATAGCAGAAACACGAGCCTCACAGCTTGGTGTTTTGGATGCAAGATGTCTGTCGCATGAGCCTCTCAGTCGATATTGTTTCAAGCTCTGGAATGTCTTTCGCGGGTACCGTGAAGGCACCAAGGTGACCCGTGACACATAGGGGTCTGCTGCGGAATAAGTTTCCCGTATGCACTATTGGCCATGACCTCGGCAAGCTTCTTTTGTGCTCCACAATCCCTTCAATTCCCGCGTAACAACATTTGGCCGCACTCACGGCTCTTAACGTTGATAGGGTCGATTCCACCGCTCATTCTGCTCTTCCGGATCGACACTGAAGCGCCAACCGATCCGCTTATCTCCCCTGACTGTCCGGACACCTTCTCCTACGTGCAATCCCTGGCCTCTTTGATTTAAGAGAGGCAAGATCAGAGCTATGAAGCATAATCAATCATAATGAGATAACGTGGCCGATAATTAGAAGTCTAAATCGGAGATAAGTGAGTAGCGGCTATCACGTAGTGACACATCTCGAATGCAGAACGTAAGACCAGAGCAGCTTGATACGCGCCACAGAGCTTCTTGGTCGCCGCAGTCTGCGCATAGCGAAACCATGCGCTGCGTCTATTAACGTGACCGGGTGCCCCTGGGGCGGCTGCTGACTCATAGTGACTCTACTGCTGGGGATGTTCCTGTGAGGGAAGAAGTCTTTCGTGCGAATGACACGGCCGGGCACTACTGATCATCAGGCCATTGTTCTTGCATCTCTTGTTGTGCTCTCTCGTATTGTTATGGTGACTTTTTGTCGGCCTCGCCAGCTTCTACGGCGGGCTTCTGGGAGACTGCTTCTTTGGTCGGGTTTTTCCTGTCGTAGATAACCTTCTTATGACAGCCTGGCGTACAGCCGCCTCCGTTATCCGTCTTCACATAATTGAGCGGGAGTTCCCACTTGCCGAATGGCACCTTGTCGACCAGCAGTTTGGGCAGGGTTCCACCGTGGGGATTATGGCAGGTTTTGCAGCTTCTGCCCTTTTCCTTCCGGTTGACATGAACGTAATGGAGGTTCCTATCGCCATCTCTGAAGTTTGTTGCAAAAGAGGTGTCCGGGAAGCGGATCATGTCTCGGTTGTGACAGGAGAAGCAGAGTTCGTACTGAGTGTCCGAGTACGGTGCATAAAAATCATCCGGGAAACTTTTTTCTAATAGTTTTGAAAATGGAGATGCGTGCGGATCATGACATGCAGTGCACCTACCATCCTTAACGGGCTGGTGCAGAACGGTCATCTTTGACAGGTCTATGACCTTCTTATGGCATTCCAGACATAGATCCATGCCAGACTTTTCCAGAAGTTTTTCGCCATCACTTGCATGAGGATTATGACAGGAAACACAGGCTTTTTCAGATTTGATGGGGGGATGGACGGTTTTTGCCTTGGCAATTTTTTCCTTCATCTCTGGATGACACTGAAAACAGACGTCAGCGCCTGATGCGGGGAGCAGTCTCTTATAGGAGGAGCCGTGCGGGTTGTGGCACGAGGTGCAGCCGCCTTCCAAGGCGGGATGATGAACCTTTTTATTTGTGACATCAGACTTTATGTCCTCGTGACAGACGAAACAGAGTTCAGGTTGCTCCGCCAAGGTCATGGCGCTGTGATCCGATCCATGAGGAGAATGGCAAGCTGTGCAATCTCCAGCTGCCGTGGGGCCGTGCATGAACTCCATGCCTGTCTTGTCGGGGTGGCACGAGAGGCAGAGCTCTTTCATCGGCTGCAGCAGCAACTTGGGTTGTGCTGATTCGTGAGGATCGTGGCAGGACGTGCACTGGCCCTCCTTGACTGGAGAGTGTGTGTGTTGCTTTGAAGCAATATCCGGGTGACAGGTGGCGCACAGCGTGCCTTCGGCCTCGACGAGCTTGAAAGTTTTGACGCCTTTCAGTGGATGGGTAGATCCCGTGGACTGATGGCAAGTGTCACAAGTCTCTGCGACGGGGTGGACAGTAGCGGACTTTAACATACCTGCATGGCAACTACTCGTTATACAGCTCTGGTCTGCGGTTGCGCTTGTCGGGGATGTAATCAAAAAATAACGACTGCTGAGCGCCAGAAAAAGAAAAAAGAATGCAGCCTTTGCGTAATGTTCCATCCTCATACAGTTATTAAAGCAAAAATGAGGCCATTTGTCAAAGTGTCAACTCATATTTTTTTCTCGCAAGCCCAGCGGCCCGGAATTGTTTGTTGGGGCCCGGCACGTATGGTGATGGGTCTTATGGCGTATCTGGGTGGCAAATCACTCACAGGTCGCGCTGAGACTCTGCAAAGGAGCGCAACGGACTATTTGTGTTGCTGCTGGCTTTTTTAATATTTTTTGATGGCTCGTTAAGGGGCCTACGCCGTATGTTGGGGTGTGTCATATTGGCAATAGACAGCTGAAATGTCTGATTCTTTGAGAAAGGACCCCAATAGTGCTAAGATATTCTAGGATCATCCGCTGAATGAGGCGGTGCACCGGGCGTTTTACGACAATGAAAAAATCTGAAAAAACCAAACCAAATGTCAACATGAATCAGAAACTTAGCCTCGGCGATTTGCGGAGGGAGGCTGACCGGCTCTCCAAAATCATTGCTACGCAGCGCTTGGTTATGGAGACTCTTTTCGCTATCTCAAGCGCCGTCGCGACAGTTCATGATGCAGACGCTCTCCTGAAGAGGGTGATGGAACTGATTGCGGGCGTTATCCACGCCAAAAGTATTGTTTATTGGTCACTGAAACCACGTCTGGGCGTGAAATGTTGGGAGACCATGGAATGTGATGAGAGGACATGCCCCGCATACGAGAGCGAGGACCACAGCTGCTGGTCTATTCCCAGCACTCAATGTCGCCCTGGCGTGGCCGAAATGGCGAACTTTGAGAAGAAGCTCCCCTTCTGTCTTGACTGTCCCATGCTTCTCGACTCGGTCTTAACCGCTGAACAGTTTATAGGGATTGACGCTGAACTGCCTGATAAGAAGATCTCTGTGAGTGCGCTACAATGCAAAGACTTGTTTAGCCAAAGACCGAGTATTTCTGTGTGCCATGCGATGAGCGAAGGACAACTGCAGAGGGTTTACAGACAGGTGACATGGTTGTCTTCAGGCTCCGCAGGGAGTCCAAAGTTAGTGGAGTCAGAAGGCTGCTCCGTGGTGCCACCCGCAGGGCAAAGCACTCGGATCTGCCTTGGATTGATCACTCAAAACCAGATCCTCGGCATGATCTGCCTTTTTTTGGGGGATATCCACTACGTCTCAGAAGATGAAGCGTATCTGCTTACCAATATCGCCCAGATTGCTGCCACCACTATCGAGAACACTGGTTTCTACGTCCTCATGGCAAAACAGAACAAGCGGATGGCTTCCATGTGCATGGAGGCCCATCACCGCATTAAGAATAACCTTCAGACCCTTTCCGGGCTTAGCTTTCTCCAATTGCAGCAATCTACTGACCCTAAGATAAAGAACCTGCTGATGGACAATCTCATGAGGATAAAAAGCATAGCATTCGTGCACCAGATGCTCTCGGAGGATAGCTATGCCAGGGTGCGGCTCCCGGAACTCGCTGACCACATAATAGAATCGGGAATACAACTTGCGAACACCGAGAAAAAACTCCTGACATATTCTGTTTCCGGAGACGCAATTTCTGCTGACTCCAAGAAGGCGACGAGTCTTGCCATCATAGTCAATGAGCTCGTAACCAACAGCATTAAGCACGGATTCAGGAGGGGCCAGGTCGGCAGCATCACTGCCATATTTAAAAAAACTCAGCATGGCTACAACAGTCTTGATTTTTCGGATGACGGCAAAGGGTTCCCTCGCGGATTTGATATTGATAGGGATGCGAACCTTGGGTTAAGGATGGTGTCAGATGTTGTCAGAGAAGACCTGGACGGAAGTATCGAGCTGTCAGAAGGGGCTCATATCCACATAGTGTTCAAGATCTGAGGCGGACTTGAAACCGTTCCTGCGAAGCCATTAGCGAATAAAGATAAAAAGCCGGTGCTCTGCAGGAGCTCGCTAAAAAAGCCTCACACCGAGGCGAAAGCCGCGATGGAAGCTGCCACTACGGTCAATAGCGTAAGAGCTCTCCTTGATGAAAAGACAGTAGGCTTCCTTTTATGACCGGGACGTGGTGGTTTTAAGGGAGAGGAAAGCGTCCCTCTGAGAGTTAAGTTGAACGCGTTTTTAAATTTTGAACTGCCGGACAACGGTTGCGTGACAAGGGGTCATTAGAAAAGAGTGGAACACGGTTGACACGACCGTCTTTTATTCCTCTCGCCGCGCTGCTTTGAGTGAATTCATAATAGAAATGGGTTTGTCGCGGATGGCCCACCCCGTATGATCAGTGACCTTTAGATCCTCCATTCAAAATGTTCTTCGTCGTCCTTCGCTTCCTGGTCCTTTTCTTCCTGTTTCTCTATATTCTTCTTTTGCATCTCTTCTATGCATTGGGGACATATGCCGTGAGTGAACTTTGCGTCGGAATGACTCTCTATGTATTGTTCGATTTTATGCCAGTATCCGTTGTCATCCCGTATCTTTCTGCACCAAGCGCACACTGGAAGCAACCCCCGCAACGCCTTGATCTCAGAAAGCGCTCTCTGCAGTTCCATCACAAGCTTTTCCTTCTCGGCCTCCATTCGCTTGCGCTCAGCGAGGTCTAGGTGAAGTCGCTTGTTTGCGCGCAACAGCTCAATCGTGCGTTCTCCGATCACTTTTTCCAGATGGTTGCGATATGTATTTAGTTCCTTTTCCGCCAGTTTGCTCTCGGTGATGTCCTGCCATATCGTTTGAAATACCGTGCGGCCGTCTAGATGCAAAGCCTGTGCAATTACATGGACATATCTCACTTGTCCGTCTTTCGTCCGATGAGTGACGTCGAATTCGGCCTTTCCCTTCCCGAGGACCTCGTTCATGCTGGCCTCTATTTCTTCAGGACTCTGCAAAGGATCAATGTCGGAGATGCGGAGCTTCGCAAACTCTTCTCTTGAGTAGCCAAGCTGACGGTGGGCCTCCGCATTGAAGTCAACGAAAGCTCCATTGGTATCTATTATTAGAATTCCGTATGGGGACTGTTCGAAGATCGCCTGGTATTGCAGTTCTGCGTCATAGGACTTATGAGCATTGTCTCGCTCATCAGCGAAGTCCCGTTGTATATCCTTTTTGTTTTGTATAGTCATATGGCTAAAGATTAACCTTGCAACTTTCATTCCTGTGAGAGACTCGAGAACAAATCTCGGTCATCCCCTCAAGAGATCGACATACCTATTTGTTCAAGATTGTTGGGGAGAAGTCGAGTTGACCTGAACTGTCAGGGTGGCATAGTTTTCCCCCTATGTGCCTCATATCATGGATACAGACCTTTGCAGATAGGGTAGTGATGAATGAACGATTAGACTATCCCGTCTAAAACCAGCCCGCAAGCTGTACGTGTCGGCCAACTTGGACCTAAGACACGTCTTCTCTGAAGCCATGGTCCCTTATATCCCTTGCTGTTCAGTTTTAAGTCGATAGCCAGTCAGGTCCTCCATAATGTCAATGCTCGACTGACAGAGTTATTGGACTCAACAGATGAGGTAACGAAATGAAGCATTTTTTTGGTCAAAACGCATTTTTTGATCATAGCCAAAAAAGCTTCGGGTGTAAGAGGGTTATTCGTGTGTTAAAATGAGCTGGGATATTGTTATAATTTATATTGTGCTGCCTTTTAACAATTGTCATAAAACCATCAAGAGCAACGTGCTTCTCATCGTGTTTTCTGTAATGTTTTCTGTTCTGCTTCACCTGACTCTTTTTGCTGGCATGGCCGATATGTATGTGGCTGATTTGGCCGGTTCTTTTTCACAGAGCGTTCTATATGTGACTATCGAGTCAGAGTCTCAACATCCACACGCAACCAATACGTCAATAAGAAAAGTCTCCCTGGCCAATCCGGCAAAAAAAGAACTGGAGGCGCAGGTTGATAACGGGGTAAAGGAGGCGCGCGTCCTTCAGGAGGCAAGGGTAGCGCCGACTGCTGAGGATGTCCCGCCTGCGGCCGAAATTCCGCCTTCATCTACAAAGCAAGACGATATTGAAGTTGGTGACAAAGCGCCTGTCCGGCCTGCAGAAGGAATAGCCGGAGTTGGCAACGGAGCGCCAGCCAAACCTGCAGAAACATTCAGGGAGCGGCTTTCCTATGACATCTATTGGATGGGGATTTACGTGGGAAGGGCGGTCATCGAGGCAATAAATGAGAATGGAGAGGTCTCTCTTGCATCGCAGGTCCATTCATCTCCATTCGTTTCAGCGTTCTACAGGGTTGAAGATTATGCCAAGAGCACGATCAGTAACGGGTCGCCTTCACATTTTAGCATCAAACAGATAGAGGGTAAATACAGAAGCGATAAAGAGACTTTTTTTGACATGAATAACCAGAAGATCATCTTTTTTGACTACCTCAAGGAACTCAGGAAGGAGTACGATGTCACTGAAAAGGAGATATGGGACGTCATTTCCGGTTTTTACTATCTGAGAAGTCAGCCTCTAGAGGTGGGAAGACGGATCGATATAAATATTTTCGATAGCAACAAGTTCTATACAGCGGAGGTCGATGTCCTCCGCAAGGAAACCATCAAACTCTACAATTTTGAGACAGTTAATGCGGTTATTATAAAACCAATGCTCAAATCTGAGGGATTGTTCCAGAATAAGGGTGAAATCTTGATCTGGTTGACAGACGATGAGCATAAAATTCCCGTAAAGATTGAGACGCAGGTTCCAATAGGGAAGGTTGTCGCGGAACTTACGTCATTGGAAACAATGGAATGACCATAGAGTGCAGGGAGGTTTTGCGAAGGACACGTCACCCGAAGGATTCAATATGCAGGAATATATACAGATAAAAGGCGCCAGGGAACACAATCTTAAGAACATCGATTTGACCATCCCCAGAGACAAGATAACTGTCATCACGGGGCCTTCCGGTTCAGGGAAGTCGTCTCTGGCCATGGATACCATATACGCTGAAGGTCAGAGAAGATATGTCGAAAGCCTGTCTGCCTATGCACGACAATTCCTTGAACAGATGCAGAAACCAGAGGTGGACTACATTGAAGGCCTTTCACCTGCAATAGCCATTGACCAGAAAACAGTGACCAAGAGTCCCAGGTCAACCGTTGGCACGATAACAGAGATATACGATTATATGAGGGTACTCTACACCAGAATAGGGATCCCTTATTGTTATGAGTGTGGCTCATTGATTTCTACCCAGGATATCCAAAACATCATACGGTCCGTCCTGTCATTACCGTCAGGGACCAGGATCCAGATACTTTCACCCGTTGTGAGAGGCAGAAAGGGTGAATACAAGAAGGAACTGCACCGGATGAGGATGGACGGGTTTGTGAGGGCACGGATAGACGGGGAAATGGTTGACTTGACACAGGACCTTGCACTTAAAAAACAAAAAAGACACACTGTGGAGATAGTGATAGACAGGTTTATCATAAAGGCATCCGTAGAAAGGCAGATAAGGGGTGCGATAGATCAGTCGCTGAGGTATGCAGATACGGTCATTATTAACCTGCTGGATGAGAACAAGGACATTCTTTTCAGCAGAACTCTTGCCTGCCCTCGGTGCGGGATCAGTTATCCCGAAATCGAACCAATGCTCTTTTCATTTAACAGCAAGCACGGTGCTTGCCAGCGTTGTAACGGACTTGGCTATGAAGGTTTCCACAGTGCCGACTTTTTTGATGATGAACGAAAGACCGATACTGTTCACCTGAGTCCATGCAAAGCTTGTCATGGAATGAGACTCAAGAAAGAGGCATTGAGCGTAAAGGTCAACAACACCAGCATAGGCGAGTTTTCGAGGATGTCTGTTAAGAATGTCGAATCCTTTGTTGAGGATCTCAACCTTTCCGAGCGTGAGGTGACCATCTCCAAGAGAATCCTCAAGGAGGTCAAAGACAGGCTCTCATTTCTGAGCAAGGTAGGTCTTGGCTATCTCACCCTTGACAGAGCATCCCATACCCTGTCAGGCGGGGAAGCTCAAAGGATCAGGCTTGCAACTCAGCTCGGGTCTTCTCTTACTGGCGTTCTCTATGTCCTTGATGAGCCAAGTATCGGTCTTCATCCGAAGGACTGCGCAAAACTCCTCAAGAGCCTTTCATACATAAGAGATGCCGGCAATACGGTCATTATTGTTGAGCATGATGAGGATACCATACGATGGTCTGACCATGTAATTGACATGGGGCCAGGGGCCGGAAAGAATGGAGGCTGGGTGATTGCCAAGGGGTCACCTGATGAGATAATGCGCAACGAATCCTCAATAACGGGGCGCTATCTGAGCGGATCCTCGACAATTCCCGTCCCATACAGGCACAGGCAGCCAAGGGACTTTATAAAGGTCAGCGGTGCTGCCGAATTCAATTTACAGAATATTGACGTGTCGATTCCACTGGGACTGTTTGTCTGTGTCACCGGCGTCTCCGGCTCCGGCAAGAGCACGCTTGTTTTCGAGATTCTCTATAAGGCGCTCGCGAGGGAACTATACAGGAGCACCATGATCCCGGGCAAGTACAAGACAATAGAGGGAATCGACAAAATTGACAAGGTCATCTGTATTGACCAATCCCCGTTAGGGAGGACGCCGAGATCAAACCCGGCCACATATACCGGAATCCTCACCTTTATCAGGACCCTTTTTTCGCAACTCACGGATTCTAGAGTCAGGGGCTATAAACCTTCAAGGTTCAGCTTCAATGTCACAGGAGGCAGATGTGAGGCTTGCCAAGGCAATGGACTCAAAAAAATAGAGATGCATTTTCTTCCCAATGTTTATGTCACCTGTGATGTGTGCAAAAGCAAACGGTATAATAAAGAGACCCTCGATATCCAATACAAGGGGAAAAACATTGCGGATGTCCTTGAAATGACCATATCAGAAGCGCTTGAATTCTTCACGGTCATTCCTCACCTGAAACAACGCCTCGATATCCTTGAGGAAATGGGGATGGGCTATCTGAAACTCGGCCAGTCGGCCACCACCCTTTCAGGAGGTGAAGCTCAGCGATTGAAGCTTTCAAAGGAACTCGGGAAAAAAGCGACAGGGGCCACGCTCTATATTTTAGATGAACCGACGACAGGCCTTCACTTCGTGGATATCCAGAGACTGCTCTCAGTAATCAATAGGCTTGTTGATATGGGCAATACCGTGATTGTGATCGAACATGATACGGACATTATCAAGTCGGCGGACTATGTCATCGACCTTGGTCCGGAAGGCGGTGAGGAGGGAGGAAAAATAGTGGTAACAGGCACACCGGAAGAAATAGCCAAGAACCGTCAGTCCCATACCGGTCATTTCTTGGGCAAGAGGTTGCAATGGCGATAGCTCAGCATGGAATACATAAAATATATGTGGAACGACAGCTTAAGAAGAGGCCCTCTTTTATTGCCTTTTTTTTATGCGCGACGCTCTTTACGGTTTTGATTATTTCTTCATGCAGCTATCCGAGGGAAAAGATCTATAAAGAAACCAGGATCGCAATGTACACAGTTACCTCCATTACGGTTTGTTCCGATTCGAAAGAAAAAGCGAACACTGCGATTGACAGGGCCTTTATAGAATTGGACAGACTTGCGAACCTAATGAACTTTTATTCCAAGGATAGCGAGCTTTCTGCCATTAATGATAATGCCGGCATCAGACCCGTCAGGGTTTCAAAGGAGACGGCTGAAGTGATTGAGAGAGCTGTGTACACATCCGTCAATACGGGGGGTTCTTTTGATGTTACCATCGGCCCTGTTGTTCGATTGTGGGATTTCAAAAACGGAATCATCCCCAGCGAGGCAGCGCTGAGGGAGGCACTGAACAAGGTTGGCTATGAAAACATTGTGCTCGACAGGGTGAACAATACGGTCTTTCTCAAAAAAAAGGGCATGGCAATTGATCTTGGGGGGATTCTCAAGGGTTATTCTGCGGACAGGGCGGTGGATATATTGAAGCAAAACGGGATCCCATGCGGTATTGTTGCGGTCGGGGGCGAAGTTAAGGCCTTTGGAACAAGACCTGAGGGCGAAGCATGGAACGTGGGCATTAAGAATCCCCGTCAGAAAGGGGAGGCTGATGAGATTATCGCAACCATCAAACTCTCAAACAAGGCGATTTCGACATCGGGTGATTATGAGAAATTCATGATCAAGGACGGCAAGATGTATCACCATCTGCTTGACCCCAAGACCGGATACCCTGTCTATGAATGCCAGAGTGTAAGTATAATAGCGGATAATGCCGTGGACACGGATGCATTCGCGACCGGTATCTTCATTCTTGGTCCCGTCAAGGGAATGGAAGCGGTCAAAAAGCTCGGTCTGGATGCAGTCATTGTGGATCAGAATGGAACTATCCTCACCACGGATAGGCTGAAGGGGCAGCTCAAATTTGTCGGAAAGACGACGGTGACAAAATAGGCTGATTTAGAAAGCGAGGATCAAGACAGGAGCCATGATAAAATTGGTGGATGGTGGAGAACTCTTTAAACGAAGTATTTACTATTGTCCAGGTAACGGGCTGAACAGTGCAGATAAAATGTCCAATCTGTAAGAAAAAGTCCACTTGGGAAGAAAATCCGTGGAGACCTTTTTGTTCAGAACGCTGTAAGTTCATCGATCTTGGCAAGTGGGCGTCGGATGAGTATCAGATAGAGGGTGAATCAAAGGAAGGAGTGGAACAAAGTGACGATTCGTAACGATACGTCTCACTAAAGGAGGGATTTTATGACAAGAATAATAGTTGCGGGAGCAATAGGGAAGATGGGCAGCAGGATCACCGCGCTCTCTAAAGGTTATCGTGACTTGCAGCTTGCCGGGGCTATTGAGAGAAAGGGGCATGAAGCCATGGGCAAGGATGTGGGTCCACTGGTCGGTCTTGAAGACCTCGGAGTGAAACTCACCGAGAGTCTTGAGGCCTTGATTGATAATACCGATGTTGTGATCAGCTTCGCCTCTACGAAGGCCTCCCTGGAGCATTTGAAGATCGCCACCGAAAGAAAAAAGGCGATGGTCATCGGCACCACCGGGTTCTCGAAGGATGAGATCGGTCACATAAAGGAGCTGTCTCAAACAATCCCTGTCGTGTTAGCACCCAATATGAGTGTCGGCGTGAATCTTCTGCTCAAAGTGTTGCAGGACGTAGCAAGGGTTTTAGGTGATGACTATGACATCGAAATTATTGAGGCGCACCACAGAATGAAGAAGGACGCCCCCAGCGGCACAGCTGTGAAGATGGCTCAGGTCATTGCGGATGCGGTCAACCGAAATTTTGACGATGTTGTGGTATATGAAAGAAAAGGACTCATTGGCGAACGGTCAACGAAGGAAATTGGGATACAGACTGTGAGGGCCGGCGACATTGTCGGGGAGCATACTGTGCTTTTCGGAGGCTTGGGGGAAAGGATAGAAATTACCCATAAGGCATCGAGCAGGGACACTTTTGCGCGAGGTGCTCTCAAAGCTGCTTCGTGGATTGCACACAGACCGCCTGGTTTGTATGATATGCAGGATGTTTTAGGGATAAAATAATAAAGGTATTTGTAACAGCCTCTGGTAAAAGCTCTATAGGTTGTCTCAGGCCAGTTGTCGCGTGAGATTAGAAAATGCCGTTCCGATCCACGAGCATGACGGTCTCACTCGCGTTACCACGATGAGGCAACCCCATCATTCGACATGGGAAGATAAGTCTTACGCCAGCGGCTGGTGTGGACAACTAGTCGTTTGACTGACGGATCCCGCGAAAAAGCTAATGGCTTCGGCACACGTCAGGCCCACGACGTCCCGCCGTCGACTATCCCGTGCTCCTCCCACATAAACCAGTTTCCAGTATCCGACATGAATGAATAACTGTTGGAGAAAACTGCGTAGTGCTCCTCTTCTTCCGCCGCCAGTCTTTCAAAAAGTTTTCTTTCTTTTTCCGCAGGAGCCTCAAGGGCAGCTTTTTTATAAAATTCGATGCCGTGCTGTTCCATCTCCGCAGCTATCTTGAATGCCTCTAACTCATCTGTAGAGGCTTGGACTCTCTCCATCATTTTATCTTTCATTTCCTCAAAGATGGTCCTGATGACTTTTATTGGTTGTGCTTCCTTAATTGTGATATCCAGTCCCTTGAATATCTGCGTCAGCATCTCGAGGTGTCTCTTTTCATCCTCTGCAATGGACAGAAGCATCTTCTTACCCACTGGATTGTTCGTCTTCCCCGCGCTCTCATTATAGAATTTGATGGCGTCTGTCTCCATCTTGATCGCTATCACAACGGCGTTCATGATTCCTCCTTTACCGAACCCTTATTTTAGACCATCTTTTCAAACATATCTTTGGTCGCCCCGCAAATGGGGCAGACCCAGTTATCCGGTAGATTCTCAAACGGCGTACCAGGAGCAATTCCTGAATCAGGATCGCCATTCTCCGGTTCATAGACATAACCGCATATGCTGCATTTCCACTTATCCATACTACCTCCAACTTATTTTATTGAGCGAATTTTCAAAAGGATTCCCCTGCGGCCCAGTGCGCTCCTGCTGGCAGGCGCCTATGAAGGCTCTTGAATGCTTCTCAAACCACGCGTGTTCGACCTTAGCCAGTCCGCCTGAAAAAATACGACATTTACGAAAATTTTAGTATAAGTAAATTCTGCTTCAGTGTCAATTCTCGTTGACGTCATCCGCGGGTATCATCTTTTTGAGCATCGCCGTTTTTGTCGAGTTTCACTTTCGCTACCCGCTGACCTACCATCTCAAGTATCCTGAGGGTCATCTCTTTCATTTCTATCGTGTCACCTGTCTTTGGTATCCTTTGAAGACGGGTTACGATGAATCCCCCAAGTGTTTCGTATTCAGGTGATTCTTCTATGTCGACTTGATAATCATCGCCAAGGTCTTTGACGCTAATCGATGCATCTATGATCATTGAGCCATCAGCAAGTATAACCACCGGGCTTTCAGTGTCGTATTCATCTCTAATCTCGCCCACAATCTCTTCAATGAGATCTTCCAGTGACACAACTCCAGAGACAGCGCCATATTCATCTATGACGATTGCTAAGTGGATCCTTTTTTTCTGCATCTCCCTAAGAAGAATACTAATTTTCATTGTTTCGGGAACGTAATAAGGCGGTTTTACCATCTTTCGTATGTCGACCGTCCCCGTTCTTGAAAGGAGGTTGAAAAAGTCCTTTGCATATAGAATACCCCTGATGTCATTTAGGTCCTTGCCTATCACCGGATATCTGGAGAATTTCTCCTCTGAAATAATGGATCTCACCTCATCCAAAGTCATTCTGATACTAATGGTCACTATATGTGGGGCTGGAATCATCACCTCCTTCACAGAGGTGTCGGTGAACTCAAAAACGCTGTGTATAAGCTCTTTCTCTGCCGGCTCAAACACGCCCTGTTCACCCCCTTCCTCAATAAGCAGCTTGACCTCTTCCTCCGAGATGTACCCCCTTTGAGTGAATGCCTTTCTCCCGAATGGCTTCAGCAAAACGTTTGTGCTGAAGGTCAGGATTTTCACTAACACCGTCGCCACTCTTGAAAATCTGTTGATTGACGGAGCGGTCAACATGCCTATAACCTCAGGGTTTGACAATGCGATAGATTTTGGAATGAGCTCACCGAACACAAGAGAGAAATAGGCGTATACCGCTACTACAAGGGTGATCGAGATCGCTCCACTTGAGGCTGAAATGATCTGTATGGGTATCGCCTGGAAAATCGGCTTCAACGTCTTAATTGCGGCCGCGCCGCCGATGGCGGATGCCAATGCGCCTGTAAGAGTGACGCCGATCTGGATCGTTGCCAGGAACCTGTCAGGCTCATCCCGGAGGCTGTTTAAGGAGGCGGCATTCTTAATGCCTTCATCCATAAGCTGTTTGATGCGCGTCCTTCTCGTGGTGACAACTGCGATCTCAGAGGCGGCAAAGAATCCGTTCAGGATGATCAGTATGCCGATAAGTATTATTTCAGGCCACATATCATTAGACCTTGCAAAAGCTCATTTGAATGCCCCACTCATGAATGCATCCTTTCCGTTTTCGATAGTCGTGTTCTGAACATTTGAGCGGTTTCAGCATTAATAAGTGATGCTCAGTTTCCTTGGTTGATGCCCGTGCCCGGGCAAGTTGGAATCCATAGTTGATCAAATTATATCATTTTTTTGAGCTTTTCGATGATTGCGTCCGCTACCTCTGATGTGGCGGCAGCCGTAGGATCATTGGGCGAGGGCTTCATATCATAGGTCACATATGTTCCTTCCTCAATGATAGCGGCAACCGATCTCTGCAGTTTGTCGGCAGCCTCAAATTCATTGAGGTGCCTTAACATCATCACTCCGGAGAGGATCATGGCAAAAGGGTTCATCTTGTTAAGCCCCTTGTATTTCGGCGCACTTCCATGGGTCGGCTCAAACACCGCAAACTCATTGCCAAGGTTTGCGCCCGGTGCTAACCCCAGACCTCCTATCAGGCCGGCGGCGAGGTCCGATACAATGTCTCCATACAAATTAGGCAGTACTAGGACATCATAGATCTCAGGCTTTTGAACGAGCTGCATGCACATGTTGTCTATTATTTTATCTTCAAACTCCACATTGGGGTATTGAGCTGCCACATTTTTGGAGACTTCAAGGAATAGGCCGTCAGAATACTTCATGATATTTGCTTTATGGACTGCCGTAACCTTCTTTCTTCCGTTAGTCACGGCATATTCAAAGGCAAACCTGACAATTCGTTCTGTACCTGACACCGAGATGGGCTTTATGCTGATCCCTGAATCAGGACGAATTGCCTTGCCTGTTTTTGCTTTTATGAAGTCAATGAGACGTTCCGTTTCCTCTTTTCCCTGTTGAAATTCTATTCCGGCATAGAGGTCTTCAGTATTCTCCCTTACGATTACAATGTCCACATTGTCAAATCTTGTCCTTGCACCTTTGAAGCTTTTGCAAGGTCTCAGGCAGCAAAAGAGGTCTAGGTTTTGCCTGAGGGCCACATTGACGCTCCGGAAACCGGTCCCGACAGGTGTCGTGACAGGCCCCTTGATCGCCACCTTGTTTTTCTTGATGGAGTCGATCACCCTCTCCGGCAAGGGCGTTCCTTCCTCCTTATAGACGTCTTCGCCAGCGTTCTGTACATCCCAGTCTACGACAATACCCGTTGCCTCAATGACACGCCGGGTCGCCTCCGACACTTCGGGGCCGACACCATCTCCCGGGATCAAGGTGATTCGGTAGCTCATGGGCACTCCCTTTCCGGATAGACTTTCAGAATGCTATGCACTACGTCGGGATATTTCGCAATAAGCCTCAATTCGTCATCGGTGAGGGGTTTTTGTGTGTGCAAGTTCGCATACTGGATTAGATCCAAGATTTTTCTCGCTTCGCCGTCATCATGAAACTCGATTCCGAGCTTGCTGTAAACGTATCGCAACCCCTTGATGCCTCCGTATTCCCCTGTCGTGATGACACGCCCCGTCTCAGCCAGTTCCGGTTCTCCCCTACCAACATCCTCAGGGTCATAGAGCTCATAATTCCTCCTGTTTTTCAGAGCGCCGTCTGCGTGTATGCCTGATTCATGGGCAAAGGCGTTTGCTCCCACCCCCGGCTGCTTTATCGGGATCGGGATATTGAAGGCATATGACGCATAACGAGCCAATTTCCAGGCCTTTTGTAAATTAACATGTTCGTCCAGAGGAACCTTGTCCTTCAATCCATGAGAGAACTTGAGAGCCAGGATTGTCGACACGAGGTCGCAGTTCCCAGCCCTCTCACCGTAACCGTTTATAGTCGTATTGATATAGGAGTCAATCCCCGCCTCTATGGTGCCCTGAGCTCCAGCGACAGAGACAGCCTCTGCCATGCCGAGGTCATTGTGACAGTGCATCTCGATAGGAAATCTCGTGGCAAGCGCAAGGGCCTTGATCCGCTCATAGATGGTGATAGGGTCCTCAGCGCCAAGAGTGTCACAATACCTGAACCTGTTGGCTCCTGCCTCTTTGCCTATCAAGATGAATTCGATCAGCTTGTCAAGTTCCGTTCTTGATGCGTCCTCAGCATTGAAGCCGACCGTTTCCGCTCCCAGTTCCTTTGCCAGTCGTATGGATTCGCTGACTTTTTTCAAGATCTCCTTCCATGTCTTCTTGCCTTCGAATTTTAGCCTCAGCATTACGTCGGAAGTGGACATTGAGATGTTGAGGTGCTTCAGATCGGGGCAATTCTTGAAAGATAGCTTAATATCCTCCGGCAGGGCTCTGCACCAGCCTTCCAGATGAATCCTCTTCATTGCACCCAATTTGAACAGTTCAAGATTTGCATTGATGTAATTCACTTCATGCTTGAGCGTTGGGAACCCTATCTCACTCTGAAAGATCCCCATTTCATCGAGATATATGTTAAGCATGGTCTTTGAGAGTTTCGGTAACAGTATCCTCGATGTCTGCACACCGTCTCTGTTTGTTACGTCAATCAGGTAAACCTTATGGTGCATATTCTGTGCCCCTTGGCCTCATTTCCCTGGCCTCGTGGACTCGATCGATTCAGGCATTTGCCTCCGTAGCGCCTGTCGATTCTTGCCCGCAGCCTATTTCTTCTTAGGAATCTCTCTAGAGATTGCTACTTTGCCTGTCCTCACAAATTCCTTTACGCCCATGGGTTTCATGAGCTCAATAAAGGCCTCTATCTTTTTGTTGTCCCCGGTAATTTCTATTGTGAAGGTGGTCGGGCTCGAATCCAAAACCCTGCCTCTGAATATTTCAGCCAGGCGCAAGACTTCTACCTTGTTTTCCTTCTTCGGGGTCACCTTAATGAGAATCATCTCCCTTTCCACATGGTCAAGCTCGGTAAGATCAACGACTTTGATCACATCGATCAACTTGTTAAGCTGTTTAGTGATCTGCTCGATGACCCAGTCATCACCAGAGGTAACTATAGTCATAACGGAAATCTGCGGATCGATGGTCTCGCCGACGGAGAGGCTTTCTATGTTGTACCCCCTGCCGCTAAAAAGGCCTGACACCCTCGAAAGAACGCCAAATTTATTTTCCACAAGTATAGAAATGGTATGTCTCATTTATCCCTCCACTATTTGACGGCCTTAAGTTTCTTTTCACTCTTTTTTTCCTTCTCCTCAAAGAGCATCTCATCGATGGGGGCGCCCGCCGGAACCATAGGATAGACCTTTTCTTTCCAGTCAACAACAAAATCCATAAGCACTGGTTTTTTGATCTTGAATGCCTCTTTCAGCACAGGTTCCACTTCACTGGGTTTTGTTGCCCTGAGCCCGACCGCTTTGTAAGCGTGGGCAAGCTCAACAAAGTCGGGGACAGCGTCAGTGAAAAGGTTCGTGTGGGAATACCGTTCGCCATAGAAAAGCTCCTGCCATTGCCGCACCATACCAAGATACCCGTTATTCAAAATGGCGACCTTGACGGGCAACTTATAAATGACTGCAGTGGCAAGTTCCTGTATGTTCATCTGGATACTGCCGTCTCCCGCGATGTCGATCACGAGCTCATTAGGATGCGCAAGCTGTGCGCCTATGGCCGCCGGAAACCCGTATCCCATAGTGCCCAGTCCCCCTGATGTTAGCCACTTCCTGGGCTTGTCATATTTGTAAAATTGTGCGGCCCACATCTGATTCTGTCCCACTTCAGTGGTTATAATGGCGTCACCCTTTGTCAGTTCGTATATCTTTTCAACAACATACTGTGGCTTAATCACATCATGGCTGTATGTATACGTCAAAGGTCTCTCCCTTTTCCATTCGGCTATCTGTTTCGACCAGGCCTTCCTTACTTCTACCCACTGGTCTTGTACTTCATTCTTCATCACTTTGTTGAGAACCGACAGGATCCTCTTCACATCTCCCACTATCGGGATGTCAACTTGGACATTTTTTCTAATGGACGTGGGGTCTATATCGATATGGATGACCTTTGCATGGGGCGCAAAAGCCTCTATCTTGCCCGTGACCCTGTCGTCAAACCTCATGCCAATCGCGATGAGGAGATCCGAGTTTTGAATGCTCTTGTTCGCATAGTAAGTGCCATGCATGCCGAGCATCCCCAGTGAAAGGTCATGGGTACCGGGAAAGCTGCCCAAACCCATCAGAGTCATCGTGACGGGGAGACCGGCATACTCCGCAAATTCTCTCAATTCCTCTGACGCACCAGAGAGCACGCAGCCGCCGCCTGCGATGATCACCGGTTTCTTCGACGTTGCAATCTCATGCGCCGCCTTATCGATCATCCACTTGTTACCCTCATATGTTGGGTTGTAGCTCCTGATATGGACTTTTTCTGGCCAAACAAAGTCAGTCTTGCCTGACGTCACATCCTTTGGGAGGTCGATAAGGACTGGCCCGGGTCTCCCCGTTGATGCAATATAGAAAGCCTCCCTGATCTGGGATGCTATGTCTTTTACGTCCTTGGCAAGAATATTATACTTGGTACACTGCCTCGTAATCCCGACGATGTCAGCTTCCTGAAAAGCGTCATTTCCTATCAAGACAGTGGGGACCTGCCCTGTCATAACTACCAGAGGGATTGAGTCCATGGATGCAGTTGCGATGCCAGTTACCGTATTTGTGGCCCCAGGACCAGAAGTCACGAGAACTACCCCGGGTTTTCCGGTGGACCTTGCATATCCATCGGCGGCGTGTACTGCTCCCTGTTCGTGTCTTGTCAAAATCAGCGTCAGATCCTTGTCATCATACAGGAGGTCAAAGATGTTGAGTATGACCCCCCCCGGGTACCCAAAAATATGTTTTACCCCTTCTCTTTTAAGGGATTCGATAATTATCTCAGCGCCGGTCATTTTCATTTTTTTACTCCTTAATCTTGAGATCCGATAAAATGTGAGTTTATAAATTAACATACCTCCCATAAAGTTTTCCAACTATCCCAAGGAAATCATGGTGCTGGTGTGGCGAAGTCTTTAAGGACGGCGTCAGGAAGTCATTGGGTAACCCTCAACGTGGTCTTCTTTTCTTGACCGCAGGGTCCCGGGTTGTTTATACTAAACAAAGAGCCTTAATGTGCGGAGGATTCAGAAATGCCCATATATGAATACCAGTGTCTGGATTGCGGGAAACATTATGAGTTAATCCAGAAATTCAGCGACGAGCCGCTCACCGTCTGTGATCAGTGTGGCGGTCAGGTCAGAAAACTCATATCAGCCACGTCATTCGTACTGAAGGGAGGTGGCTGGTATGTGACCGACTATGCCTCGGCTGACAGAAAAAAAGCGATGGAGTCTGAACGACCCTCTACAGAAAAGACAGCTTCATCGGACAAAAAGGAAACAAAGCCGGAGGCTGCGCCAGGAGCCAAGGCAGATTCAAAAAAAGAAGCTGTTTCAGTAGAGTAGCAGCCAACAAATGCGCTCTCCCCAGATCCACATCCCCTTTGAAAAAATAGAGCTCTACCTGCCAGTTATCTTGAAGGAAAGACTCAATCTTGAGATTTATTTCAATTCCTATATCCTCGACTCTATCCAGGCGGATACGGTCAGGAGACTGAGGGAGAGCCTATCTCACGACCCCTTCCTTACCGTCCACGCGCCTTTCATGGACCTCTCTCCGGGGGCTGTTGACGTTAAGGTAAGATCGGTCACAATAGAGCGGTTCAATGAGATACTCGACCTCTCCACACTTTTGAAGCCAGCCTGCATTGTCTTTCATTCTGGATATGAAAAATGGAAATACGCCTTTAATGTGAACCTCTGGCTTGAAAAAAGCCTTGAAACCTGGGAGCCCTTGAATAAAAGGGCGAAGGATCTCGGCATCAGCTTGGCGATTGAGAATATATTTGAAGATGAACCAGGCAACCTTAAGCTCCTGATGGAGAGCATGAGTTCTGAGAACTTCGGCATCTGTTTTGACACAGGACACTGCAACCTTTTTTCAAGAGTGGAATTGACTGAATGGATCAAGGAACTTAAGCCTTTCATCATAGAGCTTCATCTTCATGACAATGACCGAAGCGCTGATTCCCATTACCCAATCGGCGATGGAAATTTCGATTTTACCACTCTGTTTTCATCACTGAAGGACAATCATTGTATACACACGATTGAAGCGCATACTTACGAAAGAGTGCTCAAGAGCATTGAGAGATTAAAGGGATATGTCGGGTAGGGGGGCCAGATTTGATGAATCTGGTGTCTGGACTGGAGCTGATCATAACCTTCCCTTCTGGTTTCTCAGGTCAAACCCCCGCAGCCTTGGGTTGCCCTCTCCCTTATATTGGATCAAGACCTTGTGTGATTCTCCCATGCCTTGGGGCAAAATCAGACCCTTGATCTTGGCGATGTCAAAAGGATCCGGAGTCTCCCCATAAAGCTCGCGGATCACCTCATCAATGCCTAGGGAAATAAAATAAGTACCCTGAGGGCAGAAGCCGATGGTCTTCAATGACAGTTGTTCCCCCCACATTTTCACTGAAGAGAAGTTGACATGGGCCGTGATGTCCTGATCACCTATATGATGATATGGGTCTTCATTGACCTGATGGCGAAAATAGCTATAAAGAGTGCCCCTGTTTCTTCCTTCACTATAGTAAAGGGAGGCAGGATATCCGTAGTCGATAGTTATTACAAATCCTTCCGATAGGCGTTGGCTGACTTCTGTCAGCCAGTCTTTTATCCT
>JBKQMP010000210.1:0-10817 GCA_052146665.1 Dissulfurispiraceae bacterium | reverse complement strand
CTTCTAATTTTTTTACTATGTCTCCTGGCATCTCATCCTGGACCATGAAGTCAGGCCCCTTGGACGCAGGTGCCTGCTCTTTGACGCAGTCTTACAGAACAACTACCAACATAAATAGAAGTAGAATTAATAAATAGAACCCCTTTGCCGTCACGTCAAAAGTTGTTGCATACCGAAGACTCATAATAATCTCCTTCGTGAATATCTTTATTGTGGAGCCCTATGGGCAAGCCCGCAATTTTCTGATATGGCGTTAGCCTCCACTAAACTAATTTCTAATTTCCTGAGCGTATTACCTCATATGTGCGCCGTCCATAAATCATCCTTGACATGCAAGACGTTACGAGTATCTATCTGACATAGAACCAAGCTAAGTATTCGAAGCGCATGTCACAACGAAATTAAGCCTTCCAGAACAGCGTCTCAAAAGCTTTTCCACAACGGTCACCTGTCACTTTGGCCCGATAGCAGCCTAATCTCCCTCAGAAATTCCTCATAATCTCTGATATAGTCGCCTGCGTCATAATAGTGCGAAGCGAAGACCAACAGAATTGCATCCGAACTGTATTTATACTGGATTCCCCACGTCATAGGCGGCAGGTACAAGCCGAGCGTCGGCCTATCCAACACCACCTCACAACGATGAATACTATCGTCTGCCACTATAGAACACCGACCCTTGATGCAAATAAGAAATTGATGACAAACCCGATGCGCATGCTGCCCCCTCGTCTCTTCACTGGGGACGTCAAATACCAAAAAGTAACGCTTCGCCAAGAAAGGAATCTCTTTCTCAAACTCCCCGGCAGACAAGTCTCCCCGAATATCCTTTATGTGCGGAAAGCTGTGCAGTGTCACCCCCAAAACTCCAGTATCCTGCATAGTCTGGTGAGCTGGCTCTGCCTCAGTTTTTTCCCCAAGCAAAAAAACGCGGCTGGCGGCCTCCCGTGCATCCACATAGCCGACAATACGCGCCGGATTGCCAACAACTATGGCATTTGCCGGAACAGATCGCGTCACCACAGCTCCCGCACCAACCATCGCATTCTGACCAATCGTGATTCCCGGTAGCATTGTTGCGTTAGCTCCAATAGACGCACGGCGCTGAACTAAGGTACGAGCATAGCCCTCAGGATAACACTTGCTTCGGGGGAAATAATCGTTGGTAAAGGTAGCATTTGGACCAACAAAAACTTCATCTTCTAAACTTACTCCGTCCCACAACTGAACTCCATTCTTCACGGTCACTCGATCCCCCACAACAACGTCGTTTTCGACAAAAACACCCTCACAAAGATTGCATTCACGCCCTATACTCGCACCCGGCAAAACGTGCGTAAAAGCCCAGATACGAGTCCCTTCCCCGATGGACACCGATTCGCACAAAGCGTTAGGATGAATAAAATATTTCATACGTTTAGATTTCCTTGTGATTATTATTAGTGATCATTTCAACGTCCGATGATATTCTAAGATGGTCAATGGAATTGCCAATGGCCTACGCTTGGTATTCTCATAGGCACGCCAAGCATAGGACCCCACCAAACCAAGTCCAAGAACATTGAGCGTTCCAAAAAACAGAACAGCTACCATCGTCGCCGCATATCCCGGCACAGTAATCCACCCCGTAATGCGTGAGACCACGGTAGCTATGCCAAGCAAAAGGGAAATCCCGAAGGCCACCCCTCCCCCCACAATCAGCAGCTGGATCGGCAGGTCTGTAAAAGCGAACACACTGTCCATCAGGTAGTGAATCTTCTTCCTGAACGTCCATGCGGACTTACCATGTTGACGCGCCAACCGGCTATAATTGATCTGCTTACGTCGAAAACCAAGCCAAAATAGCTGGGCAATCAAGGACGAATGGGACTCTTCCAAACAGAGCAGCTGATCGCGAAAGTCCTTATTGCATCCAAACACGTCTACGCCGCCGATCGGCATGTCCGGCACAACAAACTTGCGGTATAGAAACCAGAACAAACTGGCGGCTAAACGGCTGGTCATGGGGTCGCCTCGACGCTCCCGTGTCCCGATAACCACATCGACGGCCTCCCTTTCAATGGAGCGGAAAAATTCCAACACAAGACCCAACGGCTCTTGCAAATCAGCAGACATGACCGCAAAGTAAGGTCCGGAGGCCTTCTCAAGGCCAACCCGAATGGCAGCAAAGGATCCGAAGTTCCGCGAAAGCAACAGCAACTTGGCATCAAACCCCGCATCAGGCAAAGCCTCGCGCAATCGGGCATACGATTGATCCGGACTGCCATCTACGACGAAAATGGCCTCCAGGCGTCTCTCAAGGGAGCCGTCCAGCTCTTTCAGCAGATGGATCAGATCACGTATAGATTCCTCATTCTTAAAGACCGGGATAATCAGAGAATACACAATGGTCTCCATGAATTGACAGCGTCAGCGACTTCTTCGACCTCGGCATCAGTCAATTCGGGAAAGCATGGGAGCGTCAGTACGTCCCTACAAGCCTTTTCCGTCTGGGGTAAGAAGGAGTCAAGAAAACGGTCTTCTATGCTCGGCTGCTTATAATCCGGCACTGGATAATGAATGTCCGAGGCAATTCCGCGGCCCTTGAGGTGAATTTGCAATTGCCGGCGATCTGCGCAACGTACTACGTAGAGGTGGCTAACATTGCTATCATCAGCTGCGGTAGGCGTTTTGACCAGTTCATGGTTAATCAAATCATTGTATTTTTTTGCAATCTCCCTGCGCCTTTGATTCCAACGGTCAAGATAGGGTAGCTTAATTCGCAACACGGCAGCCTGCAACTCGTCCAAACGACTATTCCGACCACCAGGGAGCGTTGACCGATATTTCTCTTTCCAACCGTATTGCCTGAGTTGTCGCACCTTGGCTGCGAGCGATTCGTCGTCGGTTACAACCGCCCCGCCGTCTCCAAAAGCACCAAGGTTCTTGGTCGGATAGAAGCTGAAACACCCCATGGCTCCCCACGATCCAGCACGGCGGCCGGCAAATGCAGCGCCATGTGCTTGAGCACAATCTTCTATGACGGGGACTCCATGTTCCGCAGCAAGTGCCAAAATCTCTGGCATATTAGCCATCCGCCCATAAAGATGTGTGACTATAATCGCAGCCACGCCCGACAGAGGAGCCTCCATCAGACTGGCGGGCGACATCAGCATTGTCTCGTCGTCCACATCTACAAACACGGGTGCTGCGCCGGCAGCCAGTATGGAGATAGAGCTGTACATCCCAGCATTTGCAACGGTAACGACCCGATCTCCTGCGCGCACTCCGGCAGCCTTCAAGGCGAGTTCCAGTGCGTCTGTACCATTTCCGACGCCAACACCAAAACGAAGACCACAATAGACGGCGAATTCCTCCTCAAACGCAAGGCATTCAGCTCCAAGGACGTACCATCCGCTTGCCGCAACAGCGGCCAGAACAGACGTTATCTCTCCGATCAGCGTCTCTCCCCGCGTCAAGTCATTGAGCTGCAGGACACTCATAAGGCCAAACCCCACACTCTCCTATCCGTATCGCTGCAGGTATTGCCTAGGCCAAGCATCAGTGACCAATGAACCCGCTCAATCGCAAAACTCCCGTTTCCGTGTGGCTTCACAAATAGCCTGCTTTTGCCCCTCTGAGTAGTCTCCAAACTTGATTATGGCAGCGTCCCCAACCACTTTGACACTTCCCTTTTCAGGCCATGCCGGCATTGAGTTCGAAACTGCCATCATCTCACTACGCCTTTCCATCGGCATCGCCTCCAAATCTTGATATCCCAATGTCTTTAGAAAAAACAATATTCTCCAGACGTTTCCCTGATCCCATTCAAAAAATGACGCCCCAAATGTTTCTGATTTCGGAATCAGCTTTGTCGCCGGCCTCTTCAAATATCCCACAACTTCGAGATATCTCAAATCTTTTGCATCCGCGTCTGCTTTGGCGCTTTGTATTCTTCCAATAACGGTCGAAGCCAGCAACCTGTCCGCCTGCAGCGCTAAATGAGAGGATGAAAATAGGTAGTTAGTTGATATAACAAATTGGAAGACACAAAATCCACTGACAACTCCAACAAAAATCTTGAAGCTCCTCGGCTGACCCCTCACGCCAAGCATTGTCAATCCAGATATTACAATTGGCAGTGCAACCAAGAACCGAATAGTCACAATGCCTCTCGCAAGAAATCCTATTGTAAACGGTAGCCACAATAACGCTAGCGTAAGAAAACCCACGAGAAGCTTATTTGTTAGCGACAATGCACAATGCCTCAAGGTTGCCGCAATCCCACATAAGGCAAGAACCAAAATAATCCCGAGAGAGCGTATCTCATTCGCATAGATAGCTGCATCACCGGAGTATACTCGAATCAAAGTCGACAGCGTTTTAGAAAAGACGTGAGCAAGGTTATTCCTCAGATAACCAACATCGAGAAACTGTTCTATATATCCGGTAACAGATCCGGTAAAGAAAAGGAACAATTTTTGTATACAATAATATGTCGCCGCGGATAGAATCCCAATACAGAAAATCGTTGCCAAGCTCCGACTATCAATATTGCGCCGACCTGCTCGCAGCTGGTCAGAAATAAAATGCACAAGGAAAACGGAAGCCAGTGCCACAATAAGCCCCTGATATATTGAAATGGCCACAGCTGCTGGAATGATCGCAAGAAATTTGCGCAAACCGTCACTTTGCGAATATATCAACAAACTTAATGAAACACAAAAAAGACCGATGCCTATTCCGTAATTGATAGTGCTAAATGTATACATGTAGGCAATGCCAGGATAGGACACGCCTATGGCCCCAACAGTGATCTGCTCAAGATTTGACTTAACCCCCCAGCTGCGCAACAGTATTAAGAAAGCAGCCATATGAAATGCAAGAGCCACGAATAGAGGAACAAAGGGAATTACTGTGTAAGGTATTAAGAATTTATTTAAAAGAAACATTCCCCAACGCCCCTGCGATATCCACTGATAGCCAGGAAAAGAAAAAGCATGGATTTCTTCATCGATTGTTAGATTTAGATTAAAAAGTTCAAACCCATAAGCTGCTATCGCGATCGACGCAAGGAGTGCCACGAGAAGCGCGTTCTCCTTCAAATATATACGCACAGAGGAGACAAATGCATCTATCTGAATGATCAAAAGACTCAAGGCCTTGTTCATACGATTATGGTACTGTTAATGACAGTGTCCAAAATTTCCTCACTCTGTCTTCTAACTTGCTTCCGGAAATTTCTAATGACTGTGATCCCAATGTTTTTTTCTTCAACTTCCGGGGACATCTAATATTATTGATTTAAATCTTTCTGCTTATCAGGACTTCTATATATTCAGCTCTGATTCCCAAGTTGATATTATCGATAAAAACAATGGTCGTGTATAGTCCGCTTTCTTTTAAGATGAAGTCAGTAATGTCGTATCCCCAATGAATTGTTACCAGAGAACCTTTCCCGTCAATTGGATTTCCGTGATATTGTGGGTCACACAGAAATTCAATGGATCCTTTGCTGTCCCTTCGTGCTGCGACTTCAGAGGGCTTATTCTCATTGATTAGGGGAGCTGTAAAAACATGCGCTCCTCCCCTTCTCAGGGTCCTTGCAATCTCCCGAAATGCTTTTGACGGATCAAACACATGCTCCAAGACATCTTGTGTTATGACAAGATCAAAAAAATCCCCCGGAAAAGTCTGCTGTTCGACGTCTTGATTCATGAAACCCGAAGTATGCATCTCACCGAGAGGATAGCCTGGGAAAAAATATGTTGGTAAGTAGTGCTTCCCCTCTTTCCGCAATTTCACGCTCGCGCCGCGAAAGACTGGCGATGATTCATGAACAGAAAGGCCCCTCCAGGCCGGAAAGAACTTTTCTATGCAATGCATCAACGCTCTCTCCCTCGGAATCGACTTGCAGCCACTACAAATATAGTGATCTCTCAGCCATTGGTACTCGGAAGAAAACGTGACCAGTCTATCACAACATACACAGTATCCCCTGTTCGAAAATTTGCTCACTAGTTCTTAATCCTTACCCAAAGACAAAACTCGGCGCAACTGAAGACAGAAAATGAGCGATCAATATCATTTTAGATCAAAATATCCAATCAGATACTCACGGTAAGAAAAAGTCTTATCATGCGCATCTGCAGCCACGGGAAACGTTCCCAATACATAGTCCTGCATTCTAACAACATCTTTATAGTGTAGTCCCTTGTCCTCTGTTTTGGTAACGCCCTTCTTATGTCTTCGATGAGAGTTTAATGACTTTGCCACATATGCAATTTTACCTTTCCTGAGAAGCCAAACGTAAAAGAACCAATCTCCAGCGACTTTGAAGCTCTCAATCTCATCCGCGATTGCAGAAATATCGGTCTTCCTGAACACCACAGCTGAAGCATTCGGGATAGTATTCTTTATGACCAGCGTATCTGATATTTCTGCTACGCCTTCTCTTACGTAGTCCCGAAGCCATTTGACTTTGTCAATATCATTCGTATATTCGAAGTAGTTGTCGGCTAGGATTCTACCGGCCTCATCAATTTGTTTGGACTGACAGTATGCGAGAACAACGTCTGTATCTTTTTCAAAGCAAGTCAGGAGTTCCTCCAAAAGGGTCTCCTCACAGAGGTCATCCGCCTCGGCAATCCAGATGTAATCGCCCTTCACAAGCCGCAAACCCTTCATCCATTGTCTGAAGGCAGACCCGGAATTTGCCTCATTTATTATTATCCTAGTATTCAAGTCTTCTACAAGGAGGTTTCTCACAATCTCAACACTCCTGTCGACAGAGGCGTCGTCCAGGAAAATGATTTCATATATAGGATATGTCTGATTTAAAATGCTTCTAATTCTCAACGTAAGATATCTTTCATAATTATAATTGGGTATAACTACACTGACCTTCTTATAAGCGTGCCCCAAAAGAGCCAGAAGGCTATAAACATAATCAGTAAAATTAAACTTCTCCTCGATCAGCTTAGATGAATTGCTTCTTAGGGCCTTCATTCTTTCGTGATCATTAAGTAAATCCAGAACCTCTTTCGCCATGTCATTCACATCCAGAAAAGGGACAAGAGTGCCTGTGTTTTTATTGACGATGTCGCTGAACCCTCCCGCATCGTGAAATCCTATGACAGGCAATCCAACTTCCATAGCTTCTAAAACTACAGTGGGAAAAGGGTCTTCCCTCGATGTGAGAAGATAAATGTCAGACCCCGCATAGAAGAGAGATACATCTTTTTGAGCATTTTCGAGGATGACATTGGCGCTCGTTTCCAATTCCTGAACAATCGTCTCTCTAATTTCGATGTGAAGATTGCCCACCCAAAGAAAGTAAACGTCATCTCTTTCGCGAGCTATCCTCTTAGCCACTTCAAAAAAAAGATCAATGCCTTTCCTGTAATCACCGAATCCAACTCCCAGTATGATTCTTGCATCCCCCGGCAAAGAATACCTCTCTCTCAGAAGTCGTCTCGCCTCTTCCTGCCTCTGTTTAAATCCGTTCTGTTTGTACAGGCCTTGAGGCAAAATAACGGCCCTCTCGTCATTCAACAAAGCCACTGTTTTAAACTGTTCCTTGACAATATTAGATGCGAATACTAAATTCTCTGAACACGCAGCCATGTCTTTGGCTTTTTCTTGAATGTTTAATTGTTTGATAATGCCAGGCAGTTCATGGACAAGGCTTGTCACTTTTATGCCGTGAGCGTGAATCAGTTTAGCAATGTCACCGCTCGCCACGCTGTTGCAAATGGCTTGTCGTATGCCAAAGTTGTAAAGACGTTTGAAGAGCCCCTCCTTTTCCCGGTGTGTCTTATAGTCCCTTTCAAGGTTATAGACTATCGCATATTTCTGATATTCTGATTCTAATTCTCCTCCCGATTTTAGTATGAAGTGCACATCATAACTGAACTTTAGCTTGAGCATTCTTATTATGTGCAAGGAAAGAAGCTGAGCTCCGTGAAAATGTGCGTCATGACATACGTAAATAATTTTTCTCCGCCTTCTTTCTAAGTTGTATTTCCTTAAAGTATCAGCAACAGCCTGAAGATAAGCATATCCGTACCTTCTGTCCGGCTCCAGATATGCCCCCTCTGCCCACTCATTCCAGGCATTCATGAATATAATTCTTTCCTCCGCAGCAAAATTATCAGAAGTAAAATGACATAGAACTTTAAGCCATTCTCTGAAATTATCGGGAGTACAATTCATTAACGCCGTGCCTCTGCCTGGCTTCCTTGCTTCATTATCCCAGCTCGGGCATATCCCTCGAAGCTTCTTGTAGTTAGGTTTGGAATAATTTGTGCTGAATTCAATTAAATGCCGATAATCCAATATAACCCCCTTATAATTTGCCCTCAACAATTGCATCTTGCCGGAAATATCCTTTAAGGGGAATGTGTTGGGTGGAAACTCTATAGCCGAGTCAAAGCCAATGCTTTCCGGAACGACATGTTCAAAAGAATGGACTGCCGCCAGATGGATCTCTCCGATCCCATTTTTTGAGCACCAAACTCTCCAACGTTCAGCTGTCGCTTTCGGATCAGGAAATAAGCTTGGCCTATATACAATCAACAATGGTCTTGATTTCACTCTTATATAATTATCGTTCTTTAAATACTCAGAAACATGCCTGATAAAAGCAATATCGTCTTCAGGTGAGTGCTTTTGACCAATTAGCACGTCATTACCTTTTCCGTCCCATCTTCTGGTCCAGTTCTCATTTGCCCAGTTTAGGCAGAATGGAAAACTAATATTTTTCGCAAAATTCTTCGTCGGCATTTCAAGTAATGTGACGCCATTAAACCAGTAAAAATGAAAGCAAAAACCGAAAATACCATAGTGCTTTGCCAATTCAACCTGCCTTTCCTGAACCTCTGGTATCCTCAGATCATAGAAGCCCAGTTCTCCTGGCAGGCGCGGTTGATAGTGTCCGGTAAATTGTGGTACGGCTCGAGTCACATTGGACCACTCGGTGAACCCTTTTCCCCACCACTTATCGTTTTCTCTTATTGGATGAAACTGCGGCAGATAAAAGGCTATGAGCTTTATGTCAGTCTCAATTTGCTCTTGAGGCAAAAAAGGAACATAGTCCCGGCTCACATCGGTATTCGTTTCATATAAGTGGATGGAGTCCGGCATATCCCTTTTTAAAAGGACCGATCGTTCGTTCGTTTCGTTATAGAGTGATTTGGGACCAATTGTTTCAGGAGAGAGCTTCTGCTCTATTTTTTTTTCCAAGGTCAATAAATCGTTTATTCTAAAGTAAACCAGGAACTTCTTCAGATTGATTGTGTTTATGTTCCTTCTTGCCTCTCGCGGATTGACAATAGCTTTGTGAAGCAGTCTCGCAAATAGATGTCTCTTCGTCCCTTCAGGTAAAAGCCTGTCTCTGACTTCAAAGAACTTGGTCAAAATCTTCCACGCATGGCCGTCCTGGATTGTTTGGACACGAGATTCAATGTTCATAAGCGCCTGCTCAAGACTTCCTATCCGCTCATCTTTTCCTTTCATCGCAGCCTCAAGGCTCCCTATCCGCTCATCTTTTCCCTTCATCGCAGCCTCAAGACTCCCCATCCGCTCAGAATTCAGATCCAATTGCGCAATGTATTGGTCCATTTGATTTCTAAGATCGCTCAAAAGATTGGTCACCTGAACATGACTGGAAACAAAGCCGTGAATCCGCTCAGGAGTGAGTTTCCCGATATGCTTAGAAATGATTTGACAATAGGCCCGTTTTAAGAAATGAAGATCTCGGTTATTCTGCGAAACTTGTAACTCACTGCTCCACTGATTGTAGTCCACCGTAATTTTCTTAATATGATGGAATGGATATTTCTCCCCAATCCTCAAGAGCATATCCCAATCTTCATAAAGATCGAGTTTGGAGTCAAATCCACCTGTCTCGAGAAGTTCGCCTGTCTCAAACAACAGGCACATGAATGGGATATAGTTTTCAAACACCAAACTGTCGTAATTAAAGTCCTCTGAAAATGCAATTTCCTTCTTGATTTCCTTTAGCTCACGCGTATCAGAATCGTGTGTTTTGTACACAAAAAAAGCATCGGAATACGCAACTCTGTACTCGCTTTGATTTAAGAAGTGGACAAGTGTTGCAATATGGTCTTCGTGAAACTCGTCATCATCATCCAAAAATCCTGTATACTTCCCTCTAGCATTGTTCACGCCCACATTTCCCGCGTTTGCTCTACCAGCGTTGCTCTTAAGTCGAATGTACCTCAGTTCAACATCATTGAGAATTGCACTTATCTCATGAACATCTAAATCGCAGCCGCCATCATTGACAAGGATGACCTCAATGGGTTTATAGGTCTGCGCGGCGATACTCTGCAACGCTCTCTTTAGCAGGGAGGGTCTGTCTTTTGTCCTGACTATGATGGAGACTAATTGATTTCTTTCCGTCACTATGCACCTTATCCGGTCTTTACTTGCATAAGTTACTTGCCGATTAGAGAGCCCCTTTAAAAACCACTACGTTATTCTTTTTGCTGATATCCTTCCTCTGTCTCTGCCAATTAAACCATGATTAATGATGTCTGATGCCTTTAAAGCGGATTTTATTCCGTTACTCTTAATTTTTACGACAAAATGTAATTGTGCTTTTAAACTCAGGAGGTATAGTACCAATGAGAGATTCTGTTACAATATGATACCATAGGTTTCTTGTGAACCACCCACCACTTCAACTGCCGTAGGCAGTTAAGTGGTGGCTTCGCGTATCATCGACCGCTGCGTATTGCGGGTACTGCCCGCTACACGTCTTACGATGGTCTCCACGCACGTAACTTCGGACCGTCCCAGCCCTAGTTGAGAAT
>JBKQMP010000209.1:0-12087 GCA_052146665.1 Dissulfurispiraceae bacterium | reverse complement strand
GACACTCTGCAACAACAGCCATGAAATTCATTTTGTCTTTGGCGCCCATATTTCCCAGAAAATCCTTTCCTGAAATGACCCCTGCTATTGTTCCGTCATCTTCAACAACGGGCACACCGGAAATTCCCTTAGTGGCCATCACCTCGGCAACTTCCTTAAGTGGGGTCGATCTTCTGACTGCAAAAACCTCCCTTGTCATGATGTCACGGGCCCTGACCGACTTCATAATTCTGTAGTGAGCATGACGATAGGCAAACTTGTAAATCTCTTTCAGATCGGCAGGAGTGATGTCCAGATAACCCTGGATATCCTTCATAGCCTCAAAAATATCATCATCCGATATTTCTATCTCCAGGGGGATGTCTTTCTTTTCTGTCGTATCGTCCAATAGAGTTCTCCCTTAATAATTATCCGCTGCGCGCTGGATATTATAGTTTAATAACAAACATACTTACGCCTTTGTTCATGCCTTAAATCCATGCCTCCTGCAATATCTCTCCTTGCATACCTACCACCATATACTTGATAGGTACCTTTCTGTTGGCAGCCTGCGCGGCCTGCTCCGCGAGCCTCAATAACCCCGAACAACATGGCACCTGCATTATCATTACAGTAAGGGTGTTTATATTAGCATCTTCGATCAGGCTTTTTATTTTGTCAACATAAATATCCTGCTCCACATCCAGCTTGGGACAAGCAATAGCCAGTGCCTTTCCTTGCAGGTAGTCGCTGTGGAAATTCCCGAGCGCGTAGGCTACGCAGTCAGCTGACAGCAGCACGTCAGCGCCCTGATAATAAGGCGCCAGCGGCGAGACCAGGTGCAGCTGCACAGGCCACTGCCTGAGCTCGGATTTTATCTTTGCGGCAGGAGCAACGTCCCGCGCTTCTTTTTCCTCGAAATATACCATCTTAGATCCGGGACATCCTTCGAATGCCATTTTACTTTACCTCCTCAAATTTATACTTCTCTTCCAGTGTTCTTACAAATGTCTCCTGTTTTTCGCGTACACCAGTGAACTGACCGTCGACAGATATAAACGTGCGAAACAGGCGGCCTATCTGCGAGGTTGAAAGATTCCTGTCCATCCAGGGATAAAGCACCTCATCCTCTCTCCTGATATGTCCTGTGAGAAGCTCTCTGTACCCCATGAAGTGTTCCCGCACCGACAAGTTATCATCTGTCTCCAGCGCATCAAGAATCGCTCTCACATGACTGCGGCCTATCCTGTGGTCCTCGTTGAAAATCTTCACCATCTCGAGATTTTCGTCGAACTCCTTAAAGAGGATGTCTTCTTCCTTGGCGTGATGATACCTGTCAGCATAAGAGCGGATAAAATCAATCGTGTCCAGAACCAACGCTCTATCCTCAACCAATGACACATCCAGATCCTCAATAATATCAGGGATTATCGCCAGCACTCTTTTTATAACAGTATGCTCATCCACTAGTCCCTGTATTGGGGGAGAATACTTTATTTCCCGTAGTCCCGCCGAACCGCTTTTTCTCTGCGTTACGGGTATTTCGATATCCCTGTCAGGGTATATAATCCTGCTGATTCTTACCATTAATTCTCTTTCCTCTTCAGGCGGCAGGTTATGCACCTGAACGATATCCTTTAAAAGACACGTGCCGACCCCGCACAAGGTACAGCCTATATTATGCTCATCGAGAATAGTGCCTATTGCCGGAAACTCGGTGATAACTTCTTTAATGCCTTTGCTTAGATATTTTTCCATGTCATCCGCCTTCCCTCATGTTTTTTACTCGCATCCATGACTTTACTTTACACACTTGCAAGGCCGTTAACTATGACTTAAGTCAAATTTTCAGTTTTCATTTCGCGCCAAGGAAATCATAGAAGGTTATGGGGGTCGGCGATGAGGGGATCGGGAGGCTAATTGCTTAATTCATTTAGTAGAAGGTGTTAGCGTCTGGATCAAATACTTACAGAAATTTGAGACGTTAACCATTACGATTAGGGCGTTTTGTTTCACCCTGGAATTCTCAGGAGTGATTTCTCGGCTGCCCTCTTACACGCTGCAATAACCTCATGCCTTTTTTTGTCAAGTCCGGGTGGAAGCGTGAAAAGTCGCTTGCGGGTTCCCATGACCCCCTATTTTGACGCTTACTTCTTGCGCGGTTGCCTAAGTCCATCAGCAAAATGAAAAAATGCCAGAACAGGATGTCTATAAATCATGCGGGGACCTGAAAAGCGCATGACATCCCTCACCTTGTCACGCATAACAGGCTTATAACAGTGCACGGCGCATTTTACGCACGTAGTTTTGTTCTCCTGGAAAGGGCAATGTGCAAGACGTGCCGCCGCATAGGTCATCAATTCAACACAGTCCGGACAAAACTTATCCGTTGTCGAATGTGTGTGTCGGCAATAAAGCCTGATCATGGCCAACAGGGTCTTTTCTTCCCGGGCTATTCTTGGATGCCTTACAAGCATGATACTAATTTCCCTTTATTCATCAAATGTCACATTCACATATAATTATACGATTAAAGCTGCATTAAGGGTATTAATTCTGGGGTCTCATTGCTAAAAAGGCTTGATCCGTTATCGTTGCCACATTAGCTGGAACATATTGGCTTAAAAAGGAGAATAATAATATAATTAAAGAGTCTTTTGACCCAGGGATGAAATGGTATCGATTACGTGGGACGTGATAGAAATGGGCTATAGATATTGTGAAGGCAATTATATTAGTCGCCCATAATTTGATAATAGAGATAACCGCAAAAAGGTCGAAACTTCCCAACAATTTTCACAAGCGTTAAGGAAGCTGAAGGGTGATTTGTAGCATGAATAGTGTTTCCCAAAGCCAATACAGAAATGATGTGGAGGTGTCGTCTTGATCCCATCCCATAAGGTATTGAATTTCTGTCCTTCTATTAAGAAAAGCATCGCCACATATCTCGGCCTGCCGCGAGAGGCAATATCGTTATGAAATATACTTTGGGCAGTAAGACCTTTCGCAATATTCTATTTGCGGTAATTCTGGTTCTAGGTGTTGCCTTATCCATTATAGTGTCCGGATCGACCTATTACGCTCAAAAGAAACTCACGGAGCTAGAATTCAATGAAGCGGCGGATAACCGCTATTCCGCATTTAAGAGAGAGCTCGACAGCGACCTATCCGTGCTTGCATCGCTTCAAGCCCTCTATTACTCGTCTGAAAATGGCGTAGAAAGGGCTGAGTTTCGGAATTTTACAAGCCATATACTGAAGCAGCACGCAAGTATCCAGGCCCTTGAATGGATACCGTACGTACCTGGATCCCAGAGGGAAGCATATGAACAGGCGGCAAAAAAAGAGGGCTTACCTGATTTCCAATTCACCGAACGTATTGCACAGGGAACGATGAAGAGAGCGGAGAAGCGACAGGAATATTTCCCCGTCTATTATGTTGAGCCCTATAAGGGTAACGAGATAGCCCTTGGTTTTGACCTTGCGTCCAATCCCACACGGCTGGAGGCTTTGGAGGGCGCCCGAAAAACGGGTGAGATGCGTGCTACCGCAAGAGTGACCTTGGTCCAGGAGACCAAGAGTCAATTCGGGGTTATCGTTTTTGCGCCGATCTACAGGAACAGGGTATTGATAAATTCTGAGCAAACGCGCTGGGAGAATCTGGAAGGCTTTGCTCTGGGTGTATTTAGAATCGGAGATATGGTCGAAAAAGCAGAGAATTATTTAAACCCCGAAGGGGTCGATATTTTCATCTATGATGAATCGGCGCCCGTCAAAGAAAGATATCTTTACACACATTCATCGCGCACTCGAAAAAGTCCTATGCTAAACCCATATCAGCCAGCAACGGACTTAATAAATTCAAAGACGCTTGAGGTCGCAGGGCGGAAATGGATGGTAATCTATGCGGCTACACCGGGTTTCATCGCGGCAAGGAGCCGCTGGCTGCCCTGGGGCCTCCTCTTGGCGGGCTTATTATTTACAGGACTTGTTATACGTTTTCTGTTTTTTGTTAGTCATGCCGAACATGTTGAAAAGTATGCAAAAGATTTATCGGATGTCAATACACAGCTCGAGCACGAAATTATGGAGCGCAAACGGACCGAGGAGGCATTGCGGCAGAGCCAAGAGCAGTACCGCCTTATAGTTGATGCAGCCAACGAGGGCATTTGGGCACTGGATGGAGATCGCAAGACAAGTTTCGTTAACCCTCAAATGGCTAGGATGCTGGAATATGAAGCGAAGGAAATGATCGGTCGAGAGGTGGAATCTTTTATTTTTGAGGAAGATATGCCTGATCACGTACAGAAAATGGAGAATCGACGTGGGGAAATTGCGGAGCATTATGAACGACGGTGGCGCCGAAAAGACGGGCAGGCAGTGTGGACCATTGTTTCCGCAACACCGATCATTGATGCCTTGCATCATTTCCGTGGTTCCTTTGCCATGATTCTTGACATTACCGAGCGGAAAAAACTTGAACAGCAACTTCTTCAGGCTCAAAAAATGGAAGCAGTTGGCCTGCTTGCCGGAGGGATCGCCCATGACTTTAACAATATTTTAACCGCAATCATAGGCTATGGGTCCCTTCTACAGGTGGAAATTAGCCGTAATGTTCTTTTGAATAGCTACGTAGTGCAAATATTGAATGCGGCAAATAGAGGGGCTGAGGTCACTAAAAGCCTTCTCGCATTCAGCAGGAAGCAAATGATCAATCCCAAGCCGGTCGACTTAAATAACATCGTACGGGGAATCGAGAAATTACTTGCCAGACTTATTGGCGAGGATATTGCAATAACCACAACACTATCCAGTAAAGAGCTAGTCTGCATGGTTGATGCCAGTCAGATAGAGCAGGTGCTTATGAATTTGACAACCAACGCCAGGGACGCTATGCCTAATGGTGGTAGACTTACCCTAAAAACGGCGATGGTCGAAATTGATGAAAACTTCGTACAGAGTCATGGTTATGGAGCACCCGGCAAGTATGCCGTCCTTTCGGTGACTGACACTGGTATTGGCATGGACCAACAGTCAATGGGCAAGATCTTCGACCCTTTTTTTACTACCAAGGAAAACGGGAAGGGCACAGGACTCGGACTGGCAATGGTATACGGCATCATAAAGCAGCATGGAGGTTACATCAGCGTCAACAGTGAACCGGGTAAAGGCACGACTTTCAAGATATATCTTCCAGCAGCTCGATCAACGGCAGAAAGTCTTCCTAACAGTTGCAGCGACACTCAGACTTGTGGCGGGAACGAGACGATACTTCTGGCGGAAGATGACGATACAGTGCGCCAATTATCCGAAATCGTGCTTATACAAAATGGCTATACGGTGATTTCTGCTCAAGATGGGGAGGATGCGGTGAATAAGTTTATTGATCATAAAGATGAAATTCGGCTTGCCATAATTGACATGATAATGCCCAAGAAAAGTGGCAAAGAGGCTTACTATGAGATAAAAGCAGTCAGGCCAGATGTAAAAGTACTTTTTTCAAGTGGGTATACCGCCGGCAGACTGGATGACGAAATGCTACACGAGGAGGGTGTTTTTCATATTGCAAAGCCGGTATCCCCGAAAGATTTCCTGAATAAAGTGAGAGAAGTGTTGGACAAGTAAGCGAGGGGAAATTATACAGCTCATTCGCATATTACCAGAATTAATCTATCTCCTTACTACGAAAAAAATGCCCTCGGGTCCAGGGCCAAACTCACACCCTTGCCAACTCGGCTAAAATCAGGATTAGCAGGCCAATCCGCTTGAGTCAGAGGACCGCACTGGCAGCATATTTCGGAAGGAAGATATCAACAATGTTCCGATTATCCAAGTGCGTAGTCTAACTAGAAATTGAGAACCCTCCGTTCAACAGTTTCTTTCGGTCCTCCTTAGTGTCATGAGCACTAGGTTTTTGAGTATTCGTTGCTGGAACCCGGACATTTTCTGCTTTACTTTAACACCAAGAGGCGAAAATGCCCTTGAATTGGCAAAAAGAGTAAAATGAATAACCGCGGTAACTAACTGAAAACATACGAAAAAGCAGGTTATGTTACGTATAGCTAATGGTAATCACTACTCATTAGTATTCATTCATTGACAATCACTGATGCCTCCGGAGGAGTAGGGATAAGTGAGGCCACAATTTCAAGATAGTATCTGCTTAAGATCTTGCGCAACCTCTAATCTTTTCTATCTATAATATGAACCAGATGCGCACCACTTACTCCCTTTGCCTGAGACTGTAGCTTTTTCGCCGTAGTATTACGGTTATTCGCGATATTAAACGTTAGTTAGTCGTAAAGCGCATTCTGCTTTTGGCCCTCCAAATTAAAAAAAGACGGACAACTTCACAATCGGCATCCAATTTTAATTGAAAAAATACTTTAATGACTATTAGAATTCATCTGGGGGGCATCAGAGAATCGGGAGGACTTCCCCATGATTCTCGAAGGTAAAGACTATGGAATGAAAAAGGGTAGGATCAGTTTCCCGTTTGTTTACCTACCTCTTCTATCGTTTGTAAGGCTGCAAGTTATGAAAGATTCAAACAGGACAAAAGCTGAGATCATCTCAGAACTGAAAAAGCTTCGGCTGCGGACTGCTGACCTCGAGGCTGAGCAAAAAGAACGTGAGTTGATGCATGAAGCAATTCGTGAAAGGGAAGAGAGACTTTTCGCTTTTTTTGAACACCTTGGAGATGCCGTCTATTTTTCTACGAGAGATGGTGCAATTGTTGAGGTTAATCCTTCTGCAGTCAAACTTTTTGGCTATGCCGGTCGGGGGATGACTCATCTTAATGTAAAAGATCTCTACGACGATTCTGCCGAGACGGAAACAGTCCAGAATGCCATAGATCAAAACGGCTCAGTAAAAGATTACAGGGTTACATTCCGCAAGAAGGATGGAACAAAGATGCAGTGTCTTCTCACCTCAACAGTCCTGCGCGACTCCATCGGAAATGTTACAGGGTATCAAGGAGTTATCCGTGATGACACTGCACTGAAAATAGCGGAAGATCCTTTGAAACTCTCCGAGGAAAAGTTTTTTAGAGTTTTTCGATCAAGTCCTGACTGGATTGCCATAAGCAGTCTGTTTGAGGGCCGGTTTATTGATGTGAATGATGCATTTTTGAAGCATACGGGTTATAGCCGGAATGAGGTGATTGGCCGGACTTCTTTCGAACTCGGTCTTTGGGTCGACCCCAAGGAACGCGAAAAGATGGTTACATTACTACTGGAGCAAGGCGAGATTCGCGATCACGAAACAAAGTTTCGCATGAAGTCTGGAGAGATTCTCACGATGCAGCGCTCTTCCGAATTAATCGACTATGGTAGTGAAAAATGTATGCTCACCATAACCAGGGATATTACCGAACGAAAGAAATCAGAGGAAAGAATTCAAAACCTCAATGCCGAGCTTCAACGGCGCATTTCCGAACTCAGTGAAGCTAATAAAGACCTTGACGCATTCACGGCTACGGTGTCTCACGATTTGAAAATGCCTCTGACCGTAATCGGCGGATTCGCGCGTGTGCTGATGAAAGCACATTCTAACAATATCGATACTGCTGGCAAAGAACTACTCAATGAGATCCAGACGTATGTCGGGAGAATGGAGAAACTTATCGAAGACCTTCTCGCCTTCTCACGTTCGGGAAGACAAAAGATGAACATTTCAAGGGTGGATATGGGGAATCTCGTAAGAACTGTTGTGGAAGAACTCAGAGAATTGTACGTTGGAAGGACAGTGGAGGTCATTATACAGCCGCTTCCCCCCGCATATGCCGATTACTCGCTGATCCACCAGGTTCTTGTTAACCTCCTGTTAAACGCATTTAAATTTACAAGGCAGAGAGAGGACGCAGCAATTGAGGTTGCCTGTCTTGAAGACAAGAATGAGGTTACATATTACGTAAGAGATAATGGGGTTGGCTTTGATGCGAAGTATCAAGGGGGACTGTTTGGCGCTTTTCAACAGTTACACCGTAGCCGGCAGTTTGGGGGGACTGGTGTGGGACTTTCTATCGTCAAGCGCATTATAGAGCGCCATGGTGGGAGGGTGTGGGCCGAGGGAAAAGTGGATGAAGGAGCGACATTTTTTTTTACGCTTCCAAGAGGACAAAGTGATGAACCCGACTAAGGAAGTGTCATCCTTAGACAATTAAAAGATTCGGCACTCTTTTTTTCGGCATAGACAGTTTCAGAAAACAACACTTCAGAACGATCCGAATTATTGCTATGCAATATGCTTCGTAGGCGTGATACCGATTCTTAGACGAACCTCGTAAAGCAGGGATCATCTGGGGAATGCTTTTTTGTTCGGACAGGTGGCGGTTACTGAAAACTATGGCGTGAGGAGTTGTCGGTGCACAACGCGCTTAATGGAGTTTTATTAACTCGCAACCTTTCTTCCTGAACCTGACACCTGCCGTCGTCTTGTCAGCGCTAGCGGTTTAGTCCTCCTTCTGGTATTTCATGCAACAGCCAATGGGGCGTTAAAGTTCTCTCAATGCAAGGTATCATCTTCAACACATCGTAGCCCTTCAAAGTACGGGGCGAAGTCCTTAGTAACGAAAACGTGAGGCCAGCGTGTAGATCTGTGAGCAAAAAATACCAGCAACTCTCTATTCAGAAAGGCTACTTTGTGGCTGCACTTCGCGTTTCTTAAGTCACGTGGCCCATGAAGAGTACGGTATGTGCTCCGCAAGTCACTTGTGACACATTTCTTCAGAACTCAACATTTTGGGAGAAATGTCCTGCCCCACGCTAATCTGGAATCTCGGCCTCGACAAGTTTCGCCAGAAGAGTGAGTGATTCCTGCCAGCCGAGGTAACAAGCCTCGGGAGGAATGACATCAGGCACCCCTTCTTGTACGATGTTCAACTCCGTCCCTACGGATACCTTCTTCAGGGTTACCGTGACCTGAAGTTCCCCTGGCAGGTTAGGGTCGTCGAATTTGTCAGTGTAGCGAATGCGTTCGTGCGGCACCAGCTCTAGATACTTTCCACCGAAGGAGTGGCTGCGTCCTGTAGTGAAATTCGTGAACGACATCTTGTGGATGCCGCCGACCTTGGCCTCCAAGTGATGAACCTTGCCGGTGAATCCGTTTGGCGGAAGCCATTTGGCCATTGCGTCGGCATCTAAGAACGCCCGATAGATTCTCTCGGGCGTCGCACGGAGCACGCGGTGGAGCCGGATGGTATTTGTTGACATGATTTCATCTCCTTTGGGCGGGCGGTGTTGTGACGCAATGATAAATGATCTGCAATGTCCGATCGCCGCCTGACAATTTATTGAGCAGTTTTCTTGATAATATCAGAAGACTTCAGCCTGGTCAATAAAGATGACAATGCCGCTTGGCATAACCGTTCAAGGCCATTAAACTAATCGGGTGGCTAATATCCCATTTGTCATATTATCCAGTTTTTGCTCAATATACCGGACAATACGTAGGGGCAATATGGGGCCATCCTGAATAAGGTTAGCTGGCCAACCGCACAACCATAGGAACAGTATTACTGGTATTTTTGCCCGGATCCCAAGAACTACTATCCATACGTGAGAGTGTCCCAACCAAACGGCCACGCTGCAGAGACAGCGGCATCTCGTTTGCGGCCATCGGTTCCGTTAACTTCATCTTAGCGGACCCAGGCATTAGGAGGTAGTCATAAATCAGTCACGCCTGATCTCAGGTGTGATTGCATAATGGTCAGCAAATCAAGTTTTATCAACATTGGGAGCGCATGGGGTTCTGGTGTCCCTCCTGGACTTCACAACCTACCCCAACCGATCGAGAAGGGCTTGGAAATACCAGTTTTCCCTTTCACATCAAGGTGATATTGTCAATTTGAGTTTGACTATAGATTCCCATGGAATACCCCTTCTCGATATGCTTATATCGCGTTTCTATCACGTTTGCAGAGGCACTATGCAAGTATTCGAATTAATTAATGTTGAAAATCTCGTAACGATTCATCCCCTTAAATGATACGGAACACTTGTTGACACCACGCCTTTTTTGAAGAAGACGAACCCTTTTATGAAAAGTGCTGTCTGGTTATTCAAGAGGTGATGCCACCACCTTGTTGGCACAACCTCGGGCAATATGATTGTAATGACACCCTCTGGATATCTGCCTTGAACCGCAGTTACATATTCCATGAGTGGTTGTATTATTGAGCGGTAAGGAGATTCAAGGACAAGGAGTGGAACACCCATGCAATGCACATCCCACCTTGCCTCGAGCTTATCTGTCTCGATGGGGTCAAGTCTTACAGACACTGCGACTATGTCATCAGAAAGAGCTTTTGCATATTTAATCGCATTTACCACTGGTTGCTGTATCCCTGATACAGGCACGATTACCGAGTGATGTTTAAATTCCTTTTCAGCAGTTATGCAATATTTGACAGAGAGTTGTTCTTCAAGGGAAAGATAAAACTGATGTATCTTCATCGTCAAAAACACAATGCCGGGTATGGCGATAAGGATTATCCATGCGCCGTGTGTAAACTTTTCAACAGAGATAATGAGGAGAACACCTGCTGTTGTGATGGTACCGATACCGTTTATCATGATACCTTTGCCCCAGCCCTTTCCCTTATGAGTAAGCCAATGTTTGACCATTCCTGCCTGTGAAAGGGTAAACGCTGTGAAAACACCAACTGCGTAAAGGGGGATAAGCGCATGAGTGTCTCCCTTGAACATCACGATAAGGCAGGCTGAAAGCAAACCAAGAATAAGTATGCCATTTGAAAACACCAACCTGTCACCACGATTGCTCAACTGTCTGGGCAGGTAACGGTCAGTCGCCATAATTGAGGAAAGCCTCGGAAAGTCTGCAAATGAGGTATTTGCTGCAAGGACGAGTATCAACGAGGTGGCAAATTGGATTGTGTAGTAAATGATTCCCTTTGAAAATACTGCTCTTGCAAGTTGAGAAAGCAAGGTTTCATGTTCATTCGGTGATATATTATATTGGTCTGCAAAAAAAGCGATCCCAAGAGTCAGCACACCGAGTATCGCCGCCATCCATAAAAGGGTTATGCCCGCATTCCTCGCTTCTGGAGGTTTAAATGCCCGAACCCCATTTGATATAGCTTCAATTCCCGTGAGTGTGGCACACCCAGAGGTAAATGCCCTCAATATGATAAATAGTGGCAATACGTTAGAGGTCGCCCCTTTGTATTCAGGTAGGGAAAGCTGTGCAAGAGAAAAATACTTAGTGAAGCTAACTGATATGAGGAGCAGGAGGCTTCCTATAAATAGATAAACTGGCAAGGAGAAAACCTTCCCTGATTCCCGCACTCCCCTGAGATTAATGACCACAATGAGTAATATGGCGACTAGGCACATAGTGATCGTATGAAACCGAAGGTGAGGAAATGCCGAAGTGATTGCTGCTATGCCTGCTGAAATACTCACGGCAACGGTAAGCACATAATCAATCAGTAACGCCGCTCCAGCAACAAGTCCTGGATAGGTGCCAAGGTTCTCTTTTGCTACGATATATGCTCCGCCCCCTGAAGGGTATGCATGGATGGTCTGAAAATATGACGTAGCAACAATAGCAATAAGAACAACGATACCAATCGCGACCGGCACAAAGTAATGGAGTAAAGCCGTGCCTCCAAGAGTGAGAGCGAAAAGTATTTCCTCCGGTCCATAGGCTACAGAGGACAAGGCATCCGATGAAAAAACGGCAAGCCCCGTTGTTTTAGTGAGACGTTCGTATTTTTCCTTGACGGTTGCGATAGGGCTCCCGATAAGAATTCTCTTGAGAGACATCATTTCCTCCTTACGATGGTACGAGAAAAAAAATAATAACCGCTGGCAAAGCAGCAGTCCTGATTCCGCCCTTTGCCCTCCACAATTTAGACAAGGTTAGCTGTCGGGTGCGCCACCAGAAATACACTTTCTGCAAAGGATTTTGTTCCGGTATATGAGGCTTTGGTATCTATTCTCTGAGTGAATTTCATCTGTACGATTGTTTTAAACTCTACGTCTTTTGAGAATTGTTGTCAATGATAGCTGCAGGAAGCCAGCGATTCCTTAACAATAACCTCAAGGCGAATAAAGAAGAGCTAACGGAGCTATTTTCGGATGGG
>JBKQMP010000208.1:0-2557 GCA_052146665.1 Dissulfurispiraceae bacterium | reverse complement strand
AAGGATTCATCAGTTTCTCAAGGGGGAACTTCCGTTTTAAGGGAAGAGCTATTTTGTCTCGGCTCTCCTTTGATCTGTTAGTAGATAACTAAAAATCAGGCATGCTATATACTTGATATAATTGGGTATCGCGTCATTAGATCGACTGAAGGAAAAAAATTAAGATAAAATTGAATGAAAGCCGAGCCAAGGAGTTTGGCTGCCAAAGTATGGTCTATGAGTATCTGGGCAATCTCAGGATGTCCAAGAACTTCTATGGGCCCACACGCCTCAGGAACTAGGTCTATTCACTGGCTTCAGGGCAGTATTCAGCTGTACGCGTGCTGCAAGGACCGCAATGAGGCAATACGCTTCAGTAGGGTGGCTTTAGCAAGAGATCATCTGATGAGGCTTTTGAGGGCAGCGGTAGGGTGAGGAGGCTAGGGAAAAGACAGATAGCGTTATTTACAAATGAGAAATCATACAACTGCGGTTTATTGGTGTACTTCAACATCGGCTCACGATACTGAATTGGTGAGATTGCTAATTGCGCAGAAGATCTTACTGGAAACAAAGAGGTCGCCGGGCACGACCAAATGCCTGAATCGGTTGCTTCCCCATGGATGGTTCAGGAATTGAGCCCTATTCATGTTAGAAGTTATTACTCTGACGGGAAGCACTCTCGATAGCTGCGTGGTGGTCGAAGGATGTGACTGGGTGGCGTAACATCTGCTGTGTTACCCTCTCATCTCTCGAGGTGTCATTTTGATTTTTACCTCAACGTAGGTATTGCTTGGGGGAGGCATGGGAATAAGTCGGTTGAGGTCTCAAATTCAGGAAATTTTATCCTCTGCAGGGATTACCATCAACGGAACTCATCCGTGGGATATCCAGATCATAAATGAGGAATTTTATCAGAGAGTGATGACTCAAGGAAGTTTAGGGCTTGGGGAATCATATATGGATGGATGGTGGGATTGTGAGAATCTGGATGATTTTTTCTTTCGGCTTATGCCATCTCAGCCGGAGGATAAGATTAAGAAAAATTGGAAGATCTACCTTCACGTCAAGCGGGCAAGGCTTTTTAATGTGGGCTGCAAGGATAAGGCATTTCAGATAGCAGAGAAGCATTATGACCTCGGGAACGAACTTTATAAGAAGATGCTGGACAAAAGAATGGTTTACAGCTGTGCCTATTGGAAGAATTTGAGCAACCTGAATGATGCCCAGGAAGCCAAGCTGGACCTGACCTGCAGGAAGTTAGGCCTGCGTCCAGGCGATAAGATTCTGGATATCGGATGTGGATGGGGGAGTTTTGCAAGGTATGCAGCAGAGAAATATAAGGTGCTCGTCGTTGGAATTACAGTGTCGAATGATCAGCTGAAGCTGGCAAAAGACGTATGCAAAGGGCTCCCGGTTGAAATCAGGCTGCAGGATTACAGGGAGCTCAAGGAAACGTTCGATCATATAGTTTCAATAGGCATGTTTGAGCATGTGGGGTATAAGAATTACAGAACCTATATGGAGGCGGTATCGAACTGCCTAAGGGACAATGGACTGTTCTTATTGCACACTATTAGGGATTGCGTCTCAAAGGTGACCGGTGATCCATGGTTCGATAAATATATCTTTCCTAATTCTCTAATTCCATCAATGCAGCAAATAAGCAAGTCGGCAGAAAAATTGTTTGTTGTGGAAGACTGGTACAATTTCGGCTTCTATTATCACGCGACTCTTTCCTCGTGGTTTGAGAATTTCCAAAGTAATTGGAGTATACTAAAAGCGATTTATGACGACAGATTTTATCGTATGTGGAAATATTCTCTCCTATGTTCCGCGGGCACTTTCCGTTCCCGCTGTCTCTAGGTCTGGCAGAGTATCTTTTCAAAGAAGGGGGTTCCAGGAGGGTACCACCCCATTCGATGAATGTTGCATTAGGCGTGAAAGAAAAAACGAAAGGTTCTTATTCATCCGACATGCGAACGCAAAAGACACACAGTGAATTTGCAGTCTCAGTGAATGACGAAGAACAATCATGCCGCCTTAACTATACAGATGTTATCACTGAAGCGGTGACGCGATAGGTCAAGCGGCATGACAATGCCGAGCATGTGAAAGTGTACCCGTTGACTCGGCTTGCGAGCCTGAGCCTTGATCAGTGCGAGTAGCGTTTAAGGGAGTCTGATATCTTGGGATGCGTCGCCAGTCACAGGGCCTGTGACTGGATGTCATTATCACGAATTGACGATGCGATGCAAATTGATAATCAGCGGCAGGTGGGTATATATACATCGAAAGGAGAGGCGCGTTCCTCTGGGCAAGAAATTGCCATGCATACTGCGCCAATTAGCGTGAATATATATATTTCCGGGTCACTTGCATACGACAGAATAATGGATTTTCCAGGGAAATTCTCCGACCACATTTTTCCTGACAAGATACATATTTTGAATGTATGTTTTACTGTTAGCGGAATGGTTGAAAAATTTGGTGGCACAGCGGGGAATATCGCCTATTCACTGAGTCTTTTTAATGAGAAGCCTATAATTCTTGCAACCATAGGAAAAGACTATCAGGA
>JBKQMP010000207.1:0-4702 GCA_052146665.1 Dissulfurispiraceae bacterium | reverse complement strand
CTTCTCTGCGCCTGCCTGTCAACTCCAACCATAACCTTTTCGGAATTAAGGGCATAGGCGTTTTTATAATTTTGAATCCAAAACCTCCATCTCGCATCTATATTATCAGAACCAGGAGGTTCACAACATGTCATTTAAGACAGAAATGATGGATAAGATCAGAGACGGAGAGGGACTCAGGTTTAGCAACGGAAACGACAGACCATCCGTGGAAGTTTGGCCGGATGATGACTTTGCAGACTGGGTTTCAGCCCATGAGGATAGGGCCAGGAACATCATCTGCCACACGCCGGAATTCAGAGCCACCCCATACTGCGGCGTGGGCTACATCCAATAATTGTATAACCGAGTGTTTTGGGGTAAACGCTATCTGAACAAGGCTTTTACCCTTTATTTAAGTTAAATAAGATGGGCTATGGATTCTACTCAATTCCGTACAACATGCTGCCGAAGCATCATGACAAAGCGCCAACAGCCAGTGCCTTGGCCGAGCAGAGTCAATAGCCTATTGTAAGAAATGCCCAGCGGATTTACTCCGTAGGGACCCATTTACAATCCGATCTCAGCTGGAGCTCAAAATGCCGATTTATGAATACCGGTGCGAGAAGTGCGGTAAGGAATTTGAGGAATGGCAGAAATTCTCAGACCCTCTAGTTGACAAATGCCCGACTTGCGGAGGAAAATCACGGAAATTGATCTCGCGTTCCACGTTCGCTCTCAAGGGAACCGGGTGGTACGTTACGGATTACGGAAGAAAAGACAGTAGTTCTTCTGGACAGACCCCGCCCAAGAAAGAATCTTCCTCGGAGACCAAGACCTCGAGCTCGGACGCCGAATAGAGGTCAAACCGTTCGTGGCACAGCCTCCTTTCGTGCGCACTTCTTCTTTTGATCAAGTCAATCCCTCAAGATTTACCCTCTTGACCCTCAAATATAGAAAAGAAGGGAAGATGCAGGCGGGAGCGCATGCATGGAGACAATCTTGTGGAAGTGCCGCACCTCAGCGTGACTGGCCGAGCAAAAACAGGTATAAAAATGCGCATGGATTGGTAATTCAAGGATCCGCTTGGTGAGGGGAACTCTTATGAGTGATTCAAAACAAGAGCAATTTCAAAAGCGATACAAAGAAAAGGCGACGCCTTGGGATATCGGAAGAGCCGATTTCAACCTCATCGATATTGTAAATAATCGACCAATTGAAAAAGGCAAGGCGCTTGATGTCGGGTGTGGTTTCGGTCATAACTCGCTTTGGCTTGCGCAACATGGCTTTTTGGTGACAGGAGTCGATGTTTCCGAAGTTGCCTTAAATCAAGCTGAAGAAAAGGCTTCGGAGATTGGTGCCAACTGTACGTTCCTATCACTCGATTTTCTTCAAGAAGATGTTCCTGGTCTCCCCTTTAATTTCATATTTGATCGTGGATGTTTTCACTCTTACGATTCTGATGATGAACGCAAGAGGTTTGCGGAAAGGGTAGGTTATCATCTGGATAAGACTGGATTATGGCTTTCTCTCATTGGGAGTACCGATGAACCTTCCCGGGGTCCAGGTCCTCCAAGACGGTCAGCCAGAGACATAGTCGTTGCAGTTGAACCTTTTTTTGAAATTCTTTTATTGACTGCAAGCCATTTTGATTCAAATAGCCAGAATCCGCCCAAGGCGTGGACTTGTCTCATGAAAAAAAGGTGATCGCACTAGCGGTTAGGTCAACACTTCTTTATCTGATACGCCTCATTTGAAGCCGGATCAACAATCGGCAACCTTCTGAGTCGGTCTTTTTTTCGGTTTTCACTCAAACAACAATCGTTCCGACCGTGTGACCCGCAAAACAAGTTCCAACATTAATGCGACTTTTGCCTGCATGGTAATCTGATTCCGTTCAACATCGGCAGACCCATCGGCAAACCGTGTGTTTCGAATCGGTGGAAAAGCTGGAAATTGGCTCTGTTACTAGAAGATCAGTGGCAGGAGCGGAGTGAGGCTTCTCAGGCACGCACTCTTTCAAAAAGGCACCCTAAGCGGTGCATGGTCAGTCTTAAAGAAAGCGATCATGGCCTATTGAAGCCACTTTCACGGGTACCGATATCACCTCCCATGAAATCTCGCCCCGCCGCCGACGTGTGACTCGCTGATACTATGGTAGAGAAGCCTGCTCCGACGGTACCGGTTGCGAGCTAGATTCAGAGGCAGAAAGTAGGATCTTATTCTCTCGGGCCTTTGAGGTAAGATATCCCAGAGGCTGTGGCAGATGAAGGTATTTCTCTTAGGGTAGCCCCGCCGCTGCCACTGTCAGAGAAGCTCGTGGTCAGATTGACCACAAGGTAAAGCGGGGGCTGTCAGAGCCACTTTTTCAACCCCAGTCAAACTGACGGCAGTTGTACTCATATGAGTACGACTGGTAAGGTCAAGTGTGTTCATATGAACACGGTTGACTGGTCAACTTCTCTCAGATTGAGGGTGGTAGCTTTTCACTAATGATATCAGCCGAGTCCTCGTATCGAGTATCAGGGGAAGCAGTTGTACTTATATGAGTACGGCTGGGCAAGGGAGTGGTCAGTTTGACCACACACCTCAAATTGAGGGATGAGGTTCAAGCCCGCACCGACACTATCATAGTTCAAAGGTATCAGGATATCCTGACACCTGGGCAGAGCGGGGGCTAAGCTCCACAACCTCAGCACATGCAGAGACACATAGATATCTATGTATTCATTTAAAGGCGTATGATCATAGTTTAGGGGGGATTTCTGAGAAGGGTAATGCTAAAGGCGTGGGTGCAAACATTGTGCTATACGAATGGTTGCATCTCCCTTACAAGGCTGCTGGGCTACTCGGTAAGCGAGGTCTGCTGCAACTCAAGGGATATCCCGTGGGTTGCATCTCTCTTCGCAGTCGGTGCCGGTCGTCAGTTGATATCCACCTCCAAGGGAACCTTCAGTTTTCCCGCTGTGGTCATGATTTTTCTCATCAAGTGCCTGACCTGTTCAGCTTCCTCTTTAAGACACTCTACCCAAATGGCGTCATGAATAATCATCACGATCCGGGCGCAAGTACTGCGAGCCTTTAATTCTGAATGCAGTCTGCTAAGGGCAAACTTTAAAAAGTGGTATTCGACCTGCTGTAGCAAGGTGGCTTTCATGATCCGTTTCAATTTGTCGCTCTTCCGCACATGGAACCGTCTGATACGCCCAGTTAATGGATTCCTGAGAGTTTTTTCCAATTTCTGACCGGCTACAAGCTCCTCGTACATTTTGGCGAAGTATGGCTCTATTTCGCTGTATTTGCCAAAAAAAAGTGCGGATCATGCTCGCCGCTTGGATTTGATCAATCTCCTTATCAAGCCCTTGCTCTTTCCAAGATTTATTCACCTCCCGTGCCAGTGCCCGAGGACCCTGACCAAATATCATTCCGAAGTTGATCGGTTTGGCTTCTTCCCTGGTCGCTAGCCAGAACATCTGGGCGGTTACAGCATGGAAATCTCGATCTTCGTTAAAGAGCTGCATTAAAGTAGGATCTTGACTCAAATGCGCTAATATTCGAGCCTGACACGCTTTCCAGTCTGCCTTTATCAACACGCACCCATCTGCCGGTATGAGGAAATGCCTGTACCGCTTTTTATCAATATTCTGTACAGGAGGATCTGAGGCAGTTGTGCGTCCCGTTGCTGTGCGTGTAAGCCTCCACACCGGATGTAATCTATCCGTTTCGGCTCCAGCTTCGAGGAATGCCAAATCTCGCTTTAGTTTACGCCATCGGAGTATCTGTGCAGCCAAAATCGAATTATGATCAGCAGCGAGTTCTTCGAGATCATCTTCATCAAGCCTGTAGTAATCACCTATGCCCTCTGGCAATTCTATTTCACGATTATGGAAGAGCCAGTAAACATCTTTATCAGAGTAGAGATTGCACTTGCCGGTAAGGGCAATCTCAGCTTCCAGTACCTGAAGCTCGTCTTGGGCCTGTTCCAATGCTTGCTGGCAGCCCGCCTGGTCCACTTGGATACCGTCCAGGTGCATCTGTACCAGTACGGAAGAAACTGGTAGCTCCACTTCTTTATACAAGCAGCATAGGTCAGCATCCATTTCCGTGTTGACCTATTCCGCCAACCGGAAAATTAATTCCGCATCGTGAGACAAGCTCTGGTACAAAAAATCAGGATAATCCAGCGCAAACAAATCCCCGGTCATGATCGGATAATCATCCCGGAATTCATATCCAAGCTTATTCAAGTTGTACCCGTGGTCCTCATCTTTACCGGGGTCGAGCAAGTGCGCCATTAATAGTGAGTCAGTTACTCGGTCACATTGTACATCCAAGTCTCGGAGGTGATGAACCTCCCGTATGCGCTTTAGTCCGTGTACAGCGAGAAGGAAATACTTGCCGGTGTACAGCTCCTTCCAAGAGCCAGGTTCAAAATTACGGAGGTGAATACTTCCTCCCGCTCTAGCTGGGCTGTAATAGCCTATGATCATTGAAGAGTCTTCGGGAATAGATAGATGTGCACTAAGCGCTACTGTATCGTTAAGGGTAAACTGTTGAACGAAATCTTCAATGTTATGATAGATCTTCAAGTCTGGATCACTACTGTCCGGTTTACTTTGACGTGATATCGGTATGTTATGGAATTACATTTTCTACTGTGACCGATACCATTTTATGTGGTGCCGTGATTTCAGCGGGTTATATACCAAAAGTTAGGGAGAGT
>JBKQMP010000206.1:0-27741 GCA_052146665.1 Dissulfurispiraceae bacterium | reverse complement strand
CGATTTTGCAAAATTTTTTAGGGACCTGCGGAGAAAATCACTTCTTCTAACCATACTGATACTTTCTTGCAGCTTATGCTTCAATTCTTGCAGCTTATGCTTCAAAACGCTGCAGGTTATGCTTCAGAAATTGCAGCTTATGGTTCAGGAATTGCAGCTTATGCTTCATCTGATATTTATTGCTAAATTTGATAGAATATAAACGTAGTTTGCTCTGGGCAGCAGACCTTTTCATGAAGGTCGCTGCCCCTTTTTTTTAATCTTTAATAAACCCTAAAAGACCCCATGATCGAATTTCGGGGCGGGAAGATACTCCCATTTCTCGCCTTTCTTGTATTTCGCTTCGATGTCAAGACACTTCAGGGCATACTCAAAGGCATACGGGATACCCGGTCCACCGGGAACAAATCCTGCCAGTATCATACCGACAGAGGCGGCTTCAAATATCTCGCCAGTCGTTGCCCCTGCATTGATTGCCGGGATGACATGGATAATGCAACGTGGGGAACAGTATCCGACTCCGCCGGCCATGAACATCAGTTCTTTTACCTTCTTGGACAGGGCGCCGTCTCCGAAGATACTCGCATAGAAGTCGGCAAAGGTCCTGCCGGGCTCAGGAGTTACTGTGTTTATGATCTGGAACATCCTTGGTACAAACCCGCATTGCTTCTTCATGTATTCATTAACTTCTTCTACGGTCATTTTCTTCTCTTCTGCCATCTTTCATTTCCTCCTTCTACTTCGGTTACGGCTCTAGGCCGGTAATTATTAAAGAAATTTCTAAGTGCCCATATGCACCTCCCAGTGCAATGGACTTCCCTAAACCCCTCATTTTACCTCGTTTTTCACCTCCCATCGGGGTCAATAATTTTAAAGCTTACAGTTCAGTGCCGCGTCATGGAACGCCCTGATATTCTCATATGGAATCGTAGGCGGTATATCGCAGCCAGGCACCAGGACGAAACCTTTTGTATCCTTTCCCACCGCATCGATTATCTCCTTGCATGCCGCTTCCACCTCCGCCACCGTCTTATTGAGTAGCACATGGACCGGCGCAACATTGCCTCCGAAAGACATCTTTCCGGACAGCGCATTTTTTGCCTTGACAATATCCACCTTCTGGTCAAAAAATATTGTGCTGCAACCGGTTTCAGGGAAGAGATCAAGCCGGTCGCTCGTATTGCCGCAGATATGGAGAATGGTGTGGACGCCCTTTGATTTTGCCCAGTCGCTCATCTTTCTAAGAGGCGGCACAGCAAATTTTAACATCTGTTTGGGATTGATGAGATCTCCTGATGCGGTAGGGTCCGCTATGCTGAGCGCCTCAATCCCATCGCTTACAAGTGGGCCATAGAGTTTTATTAGCAGGTCAGCGCAGAAGTCGACCATCTTTTCGACAAAGGCGGGCTTCTTGAATGTAAACTTCATAAACGCCTCTTCACCCACAAAACGTGCTGCCAGAGTGAAAGGTCCCCAGCAGGTCATGGTCACAAGATACTTGTGGCCGATTTTCTGCTTGACCTTTCGGGTTGCTTCCATAACGTTTTCTATGACAGGGTCGCGAAAAATATCTTCCATATCAAGTTTCGCCAGATCTTCTTCAGAGTTTACGATATGAGCGGTCATGTCAGGAGCACCTATTTCACGATATTTAACGTTAACGCCCAACTTCCTGCCGAGTGCTATGGCATGGAAATTATTGAAACCCGAACCGACATAGATAATATCGGACCTGATTTTTTCAGCTTCAGCAACGCACATCTCCACATTTTTGTCCACGTTGGTTGCAAGCTCTTCAAAAGACGTCCCATAGTCCTTAATGGACCACATGCCGCCGCCGAACAGGGTCACCGGCAGCCTCTCGGGCGTTTCCATCGCAAAGGCCTTCAGGATTGTTTCTCTCGGTGTCAAAGCCATTCTTTCCTCCTTCGTTCTGTCTGATTTTGCTGCTCTGATATACGCTGTTTATTAATTCCCTCAGTTCCTCAAGATCAACGGGCATCGTGATGCTCAGGGCGTCCGTCCCGCATTTAGGGTCTCCTACAACAATGATCGGCATCTCCGGGGAAACCGTCCTCATGATCTCCACAGCGTCTTCCACTGAGAGACCGAACGGTTTGCCGTCTATAATTGCGAAAGAATAATGTTTGTTTAATATCATCCGGATCGCAAGGGCAAGATGGTCGGCTATCTCGACAGCACAGCCTTTATCGCGCAGAATGCCGTACAGGCCTTTAACAAGGATAGGGTCGTGTGTGCACAAAAGGATCTCTTCCATCGCTTTCTTAAAATATCAGCAATTCCAATGCCATCAGCTGCCTGCCTTCATTTAGCGAAATTTGTTGTTGAAAGAACTAAAAAAGAGCTGAACAGGTGGGGAATAATTACCCATACAGGTGGGTAATTATTCCCCACCTGTTTTGTTTAATTCAATGAGTGTAGCTGACGTGTAGAAATTCTTGTTAGCCTTTACTGACGGTGATGTTTCCTGAGATCGACGTAGGTTTCTTGAGACTGTCTACGACCGGGCAATGCGCCAGCACCTTTTCGGCGAGTTCTCTCAGCTTCTCCCCATCGTCAGGGGAGTCTATATGGAAGTCATAGCGAAGATCGGTGAACCCAGCGGACACATCATCTATCATAAAAAGCCCTCTCAGGTCGAGCATACCCTCGACATTCACTGTGAGCGCATTAATGGTAAAGCCCTCGTGTATTGCGAACTCATAGAAGGCTGCCTCGACACATGCGGCAAAGGCAACAAGAAGAAGTTCAATGGGATTGGGGGCATGGTTGTCGCCGCCTGCCGCCTCCGGATAATCGGACTTTACAAGATGCTCACGCGCCATTGACTCGGTATAGAGATTTTTTATGTGACGCGAGGTGACCTTGGGCCGGTAGATGGCGGCCTCAGGTTTTCTTTTAAAGAACTCAATCCTTCGTGTGACTATTTCTTTTAAGTCTCTTTCGCTTTTCATCGGGCATCTCCTCTTATCATGAGTTTTATGGACACTTTACATTTTACAAAAAAAATTAAGAGGAGAGATACTAGTGAAACTCATTATAAAAACATTCTTGGATGATTTAGAGGCATTTTGATCTTCCGCTGATATAACAGACGTGTTAAAAGATCGAAGGAAGGTCAACCTTTCACGCATTTGAGCTTAAGGCATCAAATTTGATTGTATTTAATCATGAAAACTACCATCGTATCCGGATTGTTGGGGGCTGGAAAGACAACCTTTATACAGAACCTACTCAGAGACGGCAGAGAAAAAGCGGTTGTTCTTGTAAATGATTTCGGAAAGACAGGCATCGACGGCGAGCTATTTTCAGTCAACGGCATTGAGGCTATTGAACTGCCGAGTGGATGCGTATGCTGTACCTTAAAGGGCGAGCTTATTGCCGCAGTACAAAAAATTGTCTCGACCTTTGCTCCGGAACATTTACTCATAGAGCCCAGCGGCATCGCCTCCACATCAGCCGTGCTTGAAGCGCTCAGCCTACTTGGAATAACTCTGGTCACCGTCATCGATATTGTTGATGTGACCGAGTTCCTCGACCTCCACGAGGCTGAGATGTATGGAAGGTTTTTTCAGGACCAGGTAGTCAACTCCGACATAATCCTGATCAATAAAACCGATCTTGCAGATGAAGAGAAGATAACAAAAACCTTGACGCTTATCGAGGAGATCAATCCCCGTGCGATAACATTCCGTACGGTGCAAGCAACGTTGGATGGGCCCATTTCCAGGCCTCTAACCGGAGAACGTTCAATACAAAGACATGCCACCCATTTGCACTTTGATACGGCTTCTTTCAGGCTGGGAAGGGCGACAGGGTTTTCTTCATTCAAGAAACTTTTTGAAGATATGAAAGAAGGAATATATGGAAATATTGTGAGGGCGAAATCTCTCGTCATTACAGACCAGGGTCCTTTTCGTTTTGATCTTTCTTACGGCAACGTAGACGCGGCCCCCATTGCTTCATCAGCTGCGGAGAGCCGGCTGATCGTTATAGGCGAGCAGCTCGAAAAAGAGGCACTTTCAAAGGTGCTTAAATGATTCCGTATTTCTTCAGTTTCAGATAGAGTGTCTTTCTGTCTATGCCGAGCATCTGGCTGGCCTTTGACTGGTTGCCGTCAGCTTCCTGCAAAACCTTTAGGATATGATCTTTTTCCATATCTTGCAGTGAGGAGTGGGCACGATTATCTTTTCCCGAATGTATGGCAGGCAGTGATATATCATCTTTCCCTATTTTTTCTGAGTCGCTGAGTATCACGGCCCGCTCTATAATATTTTCAAGCTCTCTTACATTCCCAGGCCAGTCGTAAGAGCTAAAGATGTCTGTTACTTCGGCCGTAAAGCCTGAAGTGTTTTTAGATAGTTTAGCGCCGTATTTTCTAAGGAAAAACTCTGAAAGATCAGGGATATCCTCTTTCCTTTCCCGAAGAGGTGGTATAGTTATATTTATGACATTCAAGCGGTAATACAGATCCTCCCTGAAACGTCCTGCCGCAATAAGTTCGGCAAGGTTTTTGTTTGTTGCCGCTATGACCCTGGTGTCCACAGTGAGGATTTTGTTTCCGCCGACCCTCCTGTATTGTCCGGAATCCAGAAAGCGCAACAGGTTGGCCTGCAGGCCAAGAGGCATCTCGGAAATCTCGTCGAGAAACAATGTCCCTTTATCAGCCACTTCCACAAGGCCGTACTTCGCCTGGTACGCATTCGTAAAAGCGCCTTTTTCATGACCGAAAAGCTCGCTTTCTATCAGACTTTCGGAGAAGGCGGCACAGTTGAGGGCTATAAAGGGCAACGTGCTTCTTTTGCTATGCTGCCAGATAGCATTGGCTATCATCTCTTTACCGGTACCGCTTTCACCCTGTATCAAGACCGTTGAAGCAGTCGGGGCTATCTTTCTGACCAAGGAAAGGATCTTTTTGGACTGGGGGCTTGAGGCGATGATATCCGAGGGCGTCTCCTGCCTGATGAGTTCCTGCTCAAGCAGCCGGTTTTTCTTAGTGAGCTGACCGAACTCAAACGCCCTATTGACTATGATCACAAGCTCATCCAGTTTATACGGCTTTGTCAGGTAATCGTATGCACCGTGCTTCATCGCATCAACAGCCGTCTCCACTGTGGCCCTACCGGTAAGAACAATTATTACAGGGGCTGCAGGATCCTGCCTAATTTTTTTCATGAGCGAAATACCGTCAAGTCCGGGCATGACAATATCGAGCAGAACCACATCATACGTGTTCGTTTTTATCAGCTTAAGTGCGATATCGCCGTTCGGAGCTGACTCCACTGAAAACCCCTTCCGAGGCAGCTCTCTCATTAAAAGTCTTCTTATCGGCTCTTCGTCGTCAACCGCTAGGATCCTAACCATCCTGTCTCCTTGCCGGTATTCCTATCGTGAAGGTGGTCCCACGGCCTACCTCGCTTTCTACGTCGATAGTCCCGTTATGTGTCTCCACAATCTTATGGCATATAGAAAGCCCGAGACCAGTCCCTTCACCTACAGGTTTGGTCGTAAAGAAGGGATCGAATATTTTTTCAAGGGCTTCGCCTGCTATGCCGGCGCCGGTATCAGACACAGATACCCTAATGATTTCGGCATCCTGGCCTGATTTATCCATCTCACTTTGGATAACAATACTGCCACCTGAAGGAGTAAAATAAATCGAATTAATTATGATGTTCATAAATACCTGGCGCAGGCTCCCCGGATCGGCGTATATTTTAGGCAAGTCCCGGTTCAGCTTGAGCTCAATATTGTGATTGAGTCGTTTTGCCCTGTGGTTCACCAGGAGTATCACCTCTTTTATCAACTCGTTTATATCTAGATCACGAAATGTTCCGCCGGAAGGACGGGCAAAATCAAGCAGGCTCCTGAGTATCACCTTGCATCTGAATATCTCATTGTGGATCGTGCCGAGGTATTCGGGGAAGTCCTCAAATTCCGTATTTTCAAGAAGGGATTTCTCCTTTGCCCTGTCCAAAAGGGCCTCCGAATATCCCGCTATGATGCCAAGGGGATTATTTATCTCGTGTGCTATCCCGGCAACAAGAGTACCTAATGATGCCAGCCTTTCGGAGCGGACAAGTTGCTGTTCGAGCTGTTTTTGGGAGGTGACATCTTTAAGATAATGGACGATTGAATAGAGTCGATCTTCTTCGTCCAACAGTGGATACGCCCAGAAATGGAAAATGCTTCTGCCTGCGCCCTTGAGTTCGAGGAATGAAGGTTTCTTTGTGACAAGGGTGGTGGCGCAGAGACTATCGGACTGTTTTATGCCGATCCTGTCGAGAAGCTCCCGGCAGTGTTTCCCGGTGACCTCCACTGCTGAAAAGCCGGCTTTCGAAAGCAGGGCACAGTTGGCGCGCAGAATGCGTTGCTTTCCGTCTTCTATCCATACCATGTCGGTAATCGCATCGAAGGTCTTTTCCCACTCCTTCTTTCCCTTTGATATCTCCTCAAACAGGAGGGCGTTTTCGAGGGCTATAGAAATATGTTTTGCAATGGGGACCAGTATACTGAGATCTTTTTCAGAATACTTTTCGGTCTCGGTACTATCGAGGTTGAAAACCCCGAGTATCCTGTCATGAAACAGGGGGATACTTACGCTTGACCTGATGCCCTCCAAATATAATTTCCTGTCCAACGGGAAGTCTGTCTCGGACATGTCCCGGTTGATCCAGGGCCTGTTATTCCTTGCGACCCAGCCGGCGCTTGTCCCTTCAATAGGCGCTCTGACACCCTTCTTAAGTGTCGTCTTTATCTTAGTGTTCAGCGCGAAGATCAGAAAATTGTCGTCTTTTTCATTATATAGAAGAAGGCTTGCCCTGTCGTAGTCAACCAGTTTCTTTAACTCTGAGACCATTATCCTGAAGATGGTCCCGATGCTGAGGCTCGAATTAATGATCCCGCCTAGTTCATTGATGAGCTCGATCTTGCCCATTTTGTCCTGCAGTTGTTCGATAAGCATCGAGTTTTCTGTAGCCACACCACTCTGGCTGTTGATGGTGTTGCGCAGCTGCATATTCTGAATGACAGCAAGTCTCAAGTCATCCTTTTGCAATGCAATAACCGAGACCTGAGCGATGAATATGCTGCCGTCTTTTCTACTGCAGGACGATGTGTAATGCTCGGCCTCTTCATTCCCGGCAGGGAGAGTTCGGAGATGGGCAGGGTATACATCTGGTGAAAGGCGGCTGTTAACTTGTCCTGACACGTCGAAAAAGTCCCGGATATTACGACCTGTTATATCATCCGCCGAATAGTTCAGGACGGCGCTGAAGGCGTTGTTGCACAGAAGAACCTTTTCCTTCCCGTCGATGATTAAGGCTGGCATTTTGAGAGAATCAAAAGTATTAAGGAGCAGGGAATATGAAGTGTTTATGACCTCATTTATGTGCATACACATTTTATTATATCACCTTGACGGCAAAGATTTCAGCGTCCATCGGGCGACCCTTACTATAGCGATGCGCAACGGCTAAAACAGCCTCTGCCATTGACCGAGTGGCCTTCCCGATCATCCAGTCGCCTCTCTAGTCAGCCTTGGTAAAAGTAATGGAATGTTATTGATCAAATATGACCGTCCAACCTCAGAGTCGGCTGTCCATCTGGAAAAACAAACTGAGAGTTTGAAGCATCTTTAGGCTGTCAGGGACGCGTCGTCGGTCACCTAAAGGGACTGTTCTGCGGTGATGCATGGCAGATGCAAAAGTCGTCTCTCTTGCGAATTACTCAATTATCCGGACTCCAACGTGCCACTGTTTTGTCCTTCCTCATATGCGTACATGACCACCCTATAGCACCTCAGACACCTTGAAGCCTCACTCACTGCCTCGTTAGTCGTAAACCCATGATCAACCTCACGAAAATCTTTTTTCCTCTCCAATGGCAGTTCATTCTTGATCGGCGTCCTCTCAACCCCCCCTGGATGATCGATTATTTCTGCGGCATCAAAAACTTGGAGCTGGTCAAGAAACTTTTCGTCTGCAAGATCATTAATGGTTTCCATCTTGCCCTCTGTCAGGAACTTGTCTATTGCAAGGCCTACTCGCCTACCGTGAGCACACGCCCTGATGAGGACGTCAGGCCCTGTCACACAATCGCCGCCTGCAAATACCCCTTTTCTCGTCGTCATGAGGTTTTCATCAACGATGATAGCGCCCTTATCAGTCACTTCGACACCCGGTAAGTTGCACATGCAGTTGAAATCCCCCTCCTGCCCGATAGCTGCCACTATCACATCCGCATCGATGACAAACTCTGAATTCTGTACCTCAAGAGGTTTCCTTCTTCCCGAGGTATCAGGAGCTCCCAGTTCCATCCTAAGACATTCGAGTCCCATTACCTTTCCAGCTTCAGCGACAATTCTCTTTGGGGCAGTCAGAAAATGAAACTGGACCCCTTCTTCTTCAGCGTCATCGACCTCAACAGAGTCAGCTGGCATCTCTTTCCTTGATCTTCTGTATACTATATGAGATTCTTCAAATCCAACTCTGAAGGCAATGCGCACACAATCTATCGCAACATTTCCGCCGCCGATGACGACCATCTTCTTACCTTTCGGAACTTCACCCAAAAGCCCAAGGTTTATGTTCCTCAAAAAATAGACGCCAGGCACATAGCCTATATATCCCTTGTCCTCACCCTCTATCCCCAAGCTCTTATGGCAGTGGCACCCCATCCCGATAAAAACCGCCCTATAGCCCTCCTGCTCTAGGTCATCAAGAGTGAAATGCGGACCAAGCGCCTTGCCGTACATAATCTGCACCCCGAGCTTCTGGATTACATCGGCTTCATATCGAACAATCTCCCTCGGAAGCCGATAATCGGGTATTCCCACTGCTGCCATGCCCCCAGGTTCAGGAAGCATTTCAAATATCGTTACATCATAACCTTTTTTTGCAAGGAAATATGCGCAGGTGAGCCCTGCAGGCCCGGCTCCTATTATTGCCACCCTCCAAGGACTGGGCATCTGTTGTGGACCTTCTGAGAATGTTTGCTCTAAGCTGCCAGAATTGGCTGTCCTCTCATTCTTATCCCGAGATCTGTCAAGCTCGAGAGCGCAATCAGCGACAAATCTCTTAAGATGCTTTATCTGGACTGATCCGTCCACAAGTCCTCTCCTGCAGTGGAATTCGCACGGCCTGACGCATACCCTCCCAACAATACCTGGGATAGGGAGTCTGCTCTTTATGACTTCAAGAGCTTCCTTGAATCGGCCGACCTTGATGTCCTCTACGTATTTGGGGATGTCCAAATGGATCGGACAGGCTTGCATGCAGGGTGCGGTAAGGAGCGAATAAAATCCATAACTACGCTCTGATTTTCTATAGCTCTTCAGCGAAGTTCTAAATACCTCTCCAAAGTGCTCAAGCAGGTAAAGAAAGACCCTAGGAGAACTCTGTCCTATCTCGCACATGGATGCCTTTGAAATTGTCCTCGAGAGGTTCTTGATACTCTCAAGATCTCCCTCTTCTCCTAGCCCATCCCTCATCTTTGAGAAGAGGTCTGCCAGCACCCTCATCCCTGTCCGACAGGGAATACACTGCCCGCAGGAGCTATTCTGGACAGCTTTCGCATATTCAGCACAGAGTTCAATGAGATCTACACCAGCATGAAAGACCTGTATCCCACCCCATCCGATAATCGCCGCAACAGGTCTTTCCCGGTAGTTCAGAGGAAAGGCTCCTTCGGTATACTTGCCATTCCAGTAACTGAAGATATTATTTCGCATAGATCAACGTTCTCCGCAAACAAACCGTCCGGTTAATGCAACGGCATAGTAACGACGAGCACATTCGGGACAGACTTTTTTCACATCCTTACCGTCTTCGTGTGACAACTGCAAATGAAGACGGTTAAAATATTTCTGCGTCACATAAGGCCTACCGCACGACTCACAAGTTATGAGCTTAAATGCAGCAACGGGTCTACCCCAAAGCAGCAGGGTCCTCTGACTGCCATCGTCCTTCAGGCTCAATGCCCCCGAAGGGCAAATGCTCACACAGGTCCCGCCACCCATACATGCTTCGCTAAAGAGTCTGATTGATCTTGTGACACTCTGAGCCGGGCTCACGGTTTTTGCAAGTAGCAGCGCTGCAGCCCCTATCTTTTCACGGCAGACCCTGATGCAGAGGGTGCACCGTGTGCAGAAATCTATTCCATCCTCCTTTGAGCCAGACTCTGTAACGCCGTATCTGCCAGCCATTTCCACAAGAAAATACCTTGGCTTGGGAGCTAAAGACAGGTAAAGGGCTAAAAGTTTTTTTCTCATAACATCAAGACGCAGTGAAGATGTCTTGATAACCAGTCCCTCAGAAACCTCAAGATTACAGGAACTACGGATCATCTTCCTTATATTGAGCCCGCTTATTTCAACTACGCACAATCTGCAGCCGCCGTAGGGCTTAAGGGCTTTATGATAGCACAATGTAGGTATCTCCACACCCACACTACGGGCAACTTCAAGGACGGTTGTCCCCTCCTCAACCCTTAATCGCATTCCGTTCAGAACAATGTCCACCATTCGCCACTCTCCCTCAAACAACCAATGCGCATCACACCATATCGGCCCATTTGCATTAGCAAGACTATCTTCTGTCCCTCGACGCAAAACTCAGAACGGGATGCACAAGGGGCTGACTTTTAATCTTCATCCAGCAACTCAAAGAATCGGAGGAAATTCCTCAAAAACCAGAAATTGACCTGTCAACGCCACCGAATAATACTCTCCGGCACAGTTTTCGCAGATCCTCAGCTTACTCTTTGAGCTCACACCTTTCTCCAGACGGGAGAGCACAAAATCAAGAAACTTCTGAGTCGTGTATGGCTTCCCGCAGCTCTCGCACCTGACAAGTCTCAAAGTGTTAACCTGCTCACCATAGAGACTTATTACCCGCTCATCCCCCCCGTCAGCAACGTGAATAACGCCTATAGGACAGATGTTTGCGCAAGAACCGCACCCTATGCATGCATCAGAGGAAAGAGATACTGCGTCAGCCACCACGTTGTCATTTTCATCGCTCGCCTTAAAATTAAGCGCAGAGGCGCCTATTTTTTCACGGCAAACTCTGACGCACAAACCGCAGAGGATACACTTGTCGACCTTGTTCGTCTGGTACCGAGTTTTTTCGACCCCAAGCCTTCTGGATAATATCAAGAGCAACTCCGTGTTCGGTGTCGTCGCCAGAAGAAGTTCCATAATTGTAGTCCTCGTATCACGGACAAGCCACGTTTCCGTATCAATGACAAGCCCTTCAAATACCTTTAGATTGCATGATGGCAGCAGAACCCGCCTCATACGGGGCCCCTCTGCTTCTACCATGCACAGTCTGCACGCTCCATAGGGAGCGAGAGCTTCGTGATAACAAAGCGTTGGGATATCAACTCCTTCTCGCCTGGCTGCCTCAAGGACAGTAATCCCATCCTCAACATACCTCTCTGTGCCATTGAGCGTTATAGTCACCATAGGATATTTGCGCTAATAAGGAAGGTTAGACGCTATTTCCCTTGCATGCCTCTCCCTTTTTAGCCGAGACGCCTCTTCCGGAGACACCCATCGAAGGGCATTAGTAGTACAACCGCTAACACAGGCAGGCAACAAACCATTGTCAATCCTGTGTCTGCAATAGTCGCATTTAATCACCTTCCCCGTTTCTTCGTCCCACTGGGGCACTCCCCAGGGGCAGGCCGTGATACAGGCTTTGCACCCGACACAGAGAGACTGCTCTACGAAGACAATGCCGTCTTTTGCCCTGATCTTCATCGCACCAGTTGGGCACGCTGACACACACCATGGGTTCTCACAATGGAAGCAGGGCATGAAGATAAAATTCATCCTCGGCACGGTTCCAATTACTTTTGGTCCCACGGGGATGATCCTCCCAAATCTTGGCCCCACAGGAACATCGTTTTCAGTTTTGCAATGGATCTCACAGGCACGGCAGCCAATACACCTTTTCTGATCCTGATATATAAAGTAAATGCTCATCAACTGTCCTCCTTCGGCAATAAGCTGGCAGGTTTTACAGAGACAATGCACTCCGTCATCGGACAATTTCCGCCGACCCCAACTTTGAGCAAACCCTTCTGCAGCTTCACATCACTGACTCCCTTTCCAAATGATCTAGTTCGTAAAGGCACCGAATCGCCAAAGCCATGGAGCATAAAAACCGCTTCCGGGTGAATGAAATCTGTCGGTTGGGCCTTTATACATTCAGTGACACCGTCTACAGAGACCTCCACGACATCTCCATTTTGAATGCCCAAGAGTTCAGCTTGCTCAGTATTGATCCAGAGGTGATTCTCAAACACAATCTCATGCAGTATCGGGTTGTTGGACGTTGTACGACCTTGCGTATGTACCGCACTCTTGCTTGTTACGAGTCGGAAGAACCCCTCACCTAGTTTTACCGGTGCTTCGTAAGGAATGAATGAGGGGATCCGGTTGCTTTCAAGTTTGCTCGAGATGATCTCGATTTTTCCCGAAGGAGTTTTGAACTTGATGCCCTCTTTTCTGTCCCACCAAAGCGGCCTCTTCACGAGTTCTATGACCCCTTTGCTGTCAAAATCCTGAATTGACAATCCGGTCCCCTCAAGTTGCCACGTTAAGAGCTCTTCAATGCTGTTATAAGGAAAATACTGCCCTGCACCAAGTTTGTCTGCAAGAGCTTTAAATATGTGGGATCTTGGCCTGCTGTCGAATCTTGGTTCCACTGCTTTTTTACGCAGGGCAATGAAGGGCTTCACACCACTTCTAGACAAATAGACGACGTGGTCAGTCCGCTCCAGATAGGTCGACTCAGGCAGGATGACATCAGAGAACCACCCAGTTTCACTGTAGTTAACGTCAATCGAAACCAGAAGGTCGAGTTTACTTAGGGCCTTCCTGAACATTTCAGGGTCGGGTAGAGATGCCAGAGGATCATGCCTCATGGCAATATATGCCTTCACCGGATAAGGATCCTCACTTAAAATAGCATGGGGCAGCATCTGCGCGAGACCCCACTGAGCATCAAGGTGAGGATATTTGGTGCCACAGCCATCAAACCTTTCTTCATTCACCTTGGGAACCTGTGAGATAAGTGTCTGTATTGTGATTCCTACATCAGCGGGTGTCTTGTTGATGAATATGCCTCCCTTTGCCTCATAGCATCCCATCAGGGCGTTGAGGCAATAAATCGCCCTCCTCAGATAATAATCGTCATTTTTCCAGGCAGTCATCCATCCTGGATGGAATATAACGGACGGACACGCCTCACTTGCTTCGTGGGCTATCCTTATAATTTCTCGTGCAGAAATACCTGTCTCTTTTTCCGCCCATTCAGGTATGTAGGGAAGGACGAACTTTTTGAGCTCCTCAAGACCCGTCACCCAACGATTCACAAACTCGCTGTCATAAAGATTTTCCCTTACGATGACATTTAGCAGCGCAAGCGTAAGAGCATAATCTGAACCCGGCCTAATGATGAAGAACTTATCAGCTTTCGCCGCAGTGTAGTTCCAACGCACGTCTATATAGACAAGCTTTCCTCCGGCTTCCTGCATGTCGATGACGTTTTTCGCTTCTCCAGTCTCAATAGACTCCAGGAGATTTCGTCCAAAGACCACCATATACTTACAGTTTTTATAGTCGTAGCCAACACCGTTTCTCGGATAGCCGGAAACCGACATGTGCGCATTGTGAACACTGTTTGAACATGAGGCGTGATGAGTAAAATAATTGGGAGACCCCAAAGCTGTGATGAAAGTCTTCTGAAAATCAGTAATAGGGCCACCCCGGTCACTCAATGCTATACTCCTGGCACCATATGTATCCCTGACATTCCCCAGTTTCTCGGCTATGTAATCAAGCGCTTGATCCCATGTGGCTTTTTTCCACTTTCCGGTCCCCCTCTCTCCGTCCCTGATCAACGGATGCTGGGGCCTCTCAGAGTCATATTGAAAAACCTTTCCTGCTGCACCACGCGGACAAAGATAAAGTCCACCAAAGACATTGGGGTTACCCCATATATGCCTCACAACCCCATCCTCCACCTCCACCATGATGGGGCAGCGCACCGTACACATGGCGCAGATGCTGTAAACTTTTTCCCTCATATTATTTCCTCCTAATCAAACTCTCAGTTGCTTTTTAGATTGGAAACGCTTTTTGTTGCTACACCATGACGATTAATTTCATGACCCGCTCGAGTTCCATACCAAGAAATACCTTCATACATATTTTAGCGTAAGCTAAGAAATCCCTTCAAACGGCTGCTTAGCGGACGAGGGGGAGTCCCTCTCCTTCGCGATTATCCCCTCTCGCCGTGCATTCGGCAGCCCTCAATGCCTAAAAGAGTCCAAGCAAATTCAACGACAGAATGACCAGTCCCGCAACCGCAATCCTCTTAACTACAATGGGGCTGATCCGCTTGGCGATCTGGGGGGCTATATACCCTCCCAGAAGTCCGGCAGGGAACATGATGACAAAGAAGACCATGTCAAAGTTACCGAACTGGTAATGACGTATGCTCCCCGTCACAGTGTTAAAGAAGATGGCCAAAAGAGAACTGCCTACCGCCACATACATCGGCAATTTTAATGCCACTGTCATGATCGCAATCATGAACGGTCCGCCACCAAAGCCAAACATTGATGAAACAACTGCCATCAGAAATCCTAAGATGCATCCCACCACGATATTTACTTTGAATTCGTGTCCCCAGAATTCTACGATCATGCCTTTCCTCCCTTTTTATGTGCTTGTTTCACTTTTTGCCTTGGCCGTTTCTTCTGCCTTTTTCTTGAACTCCTTCAGGATTGCCTGTTCTTTCTTGTTTTTAGCGAGGTATCCAGGTGTCGTCTGCCACAGCATTAACGCTGAAAGGATGAGCAAAATCCATCCAAAATAAGATTTGTATTGTGCTAATGACACTAACTCAGTCAGCTTCGGTCCTATAAAACCGCCAGCGACCGTTGCGAGGCCAACAGCTACGCCGAGTTTCCAGCTTATAAATTTGATCTTGGAATAATTGTAGATGCCACTACCCTGTGAAAAAAGAACCGTAGGCATGACCGTTCCAGCGACTACCGTGTGTGGTAAAGGCCAGATGGATACCAGGAGGGGATTCAGCATAAAACCACCGCCCGCACCCATTAATACGCCGAATATGGATATCACTAAGGTGAGGAGGAACGGCCAGATTAGATTTAAGCTTGTCCCCGCATTACTAAGATAGACAGTGGGAAAATTAATACTATTTTCAAATGTCACGATCTGACTCTTAGCTTTTTTATCGACAACTGCAGCGACAAAATAATTCCCGGGTGCAGCACCCTTATCAATGGTTATCTGTGCCGTATATGTCCCATCCGGTTTAACCTCAACCGTCGGCCCAAATAATTTAGCAGGGCTCCTGAAACGTGCCTTCACCAGCTGCATGGAGCGTCTCACATTTTCTTTCTCGTCCATCGCTGGCAGTAGCTCCCCCCGCGAACCCACAATACTCCCCATGAGGGTTGCCTGATATCTGTCGGTCTTCACTTTTCCAGGAACCGAGTAAGCACTCTCAGCCCCCAAGTCCTTGAGGGCTTTTGAATAACTCCAGTTACTGCCTTCTTTTTTTATTTTCTCAAGATTTTCTTTCTGCTCCCTTGGAATAAATATCTTGTAAAAAGCGGGCATCTCATGCGTCATGTAAAGGATATACGGTCTTTTGCCTGTTTCCTTGTCTTTCTCAGCGTCGAAACGGGAAACTCTGACCTTGTTTGCTGACCAAACCTCAAGATAGACAGGCTTTCCGGGTGGCGCCGTTCCCATAACGGTAATAGTGCCGCCATTGCTCAAAAAAGTCTTATCAACCTGAATCGTTGGGAAAGCTCCAGCCTCTTCCTTCTTTGCCTCTGCCTTTTGTTCAACCTTCGAATCCTTCATAATTGTACCCTTTTGCTCTTTTGGCATTTCAGCAAAGGAACTGCTTTGACACATCATGAACACTATTGCACTTAAGGCAACGACTAACGATAGCCAGAAACGCTTCATCTGTCTCCTCCCATTGTTATCTTACGACCAGCACCGAGCAGGGCGCATTGGCAGCAATCCTCTGGGACACACTTCCAAATAGGGTCCTTTCAGTTGCTTGTTTCCCCATTGCCCCCACCACTATCATGTCGAAGCCCATGCCCTTTGCCTGGTCAACTATAACATCAGCGGGATTTCCCCCTTCAAGGATAATGGTGTCTGCATGAACTTTTCTTTCTTCAAGCGAAGCCTTGACTCCTTCCATCACACCCTCAATTTCTGCTCGATATAGATTATTAACGGTGACACAATCCACACCAATCTCCGTAAAACAGAGATCAGGGACGACTGAGATCACGGTCAAGTGGGCCCCAAATTTTTCAGCGACAGCTGACGCTGCAAACAGAGCTCTGTCCGCAACATCAGAACCATCGTGCGCCACAAGGATCTTTTTCATGCCCCCTCCTCTCACTCCATTGTTTAATTACAAAGAAATAAGTGTGCTTCATCGAGACACCTTTATTTGCAATTCCGAGACTGCCCTGAGTTTAAGATCAAAAAATCATATGATTATAATGAGCGGTGTGATTTCCTCAGTGAAAAAATAGGGAGTTAATAATAAATTTTCATCTTAACTCTTTGCCGGTTTTTCACCAGCTTTCTTAGTCTATCTCTTTACATTGCCCAACAATGAAAAGGACCCGCATTCACTTATTATAATTTGCATCTACTTAATATATAATTATTCTCACTCATTAGCCAACTCCTAACACAAGGACGTCCCTTAGAGAATAAAAAAAGGCCGTGATGCAATTGGTGCCGAAAGCGACGGTGTTACGATAAAGCGTTGGCAGTCAGGAAAAAATGTTAGCAGAATAAATCCTAAAAAAGGAATCTATGCAGGAGTGCGCCAACTACCTTAACCCTATCCGCTCTCCACAACAGACAATGCACTATGGAACTTGACTGGGCATCAAATGAGATTATAAGTGTAAACAAGGCCAAACCAGTGATCAGAAGATTTATGTTACCAGTGATAATAGCAACTCAATATGCGTAGAAACAGCACATTTGCCGAAATCTTCATTGAAAAGGTCGCTAAAGCCGTCTATTTTCTTGTTACTGGCAGAGAAATAACTATAAATTTTGAGCAGATAGAGGTCTGGCCCTCGACCATGTCATTGCTAAACGTCAGCGTCCTCTAAGGGATTCTTCTTCCGCTATGCAATGGCCTGGTCTTCGGAATACAGTTAAGAAAAGCGCAACGGAGGAGCTTCATCGTGAACAATGCGAAATTTAGGACATTACCTTTTCACTATGGGTGGTTAATTGTGTTCACAGGCACCCTTGGTATCATTGCTTGCCTTGGATTCGGGCGCTTTGCGCTTGGCATGTTCTTGCCATCTATGGCATCCTCTCTCAACCTCACCTATGCCCAGATGGGCTTTATCAGTACAGGCAATTTTTTAGGCTACCTCGCGGCGGTGTTGATCAGCGGTTATTGGGCTTTTAGAATCGGCGCGCGGAAGCTTATTTTCTTGGCCCTGCTTCTCGTTGGTCTCACAATGATCCTGTCGAGCATGGCAAAGAGTTTTTTCTATTTACTCATAGTTTATGCTCTGACAGGAATAGGCAGCGGCGCTTCAAACGTTCCGATAATGGCGCTCGTCTCTTCCTGGTTTGTCAGCAAGAAAAGAGGAACGGCCGCTGGTTTCATTGTTATCGGGAGTGGCTTTGCCATAATTTTTTCCGGGAAATTCATTCCATGGATAAACAAACTCTATGGTGGAGAGGGCTGGAGAATAGGGTGGCTGATTCTGGGCTCAATCGTCATACTTATCGCAGTTATTTGCCTCTTGCTCCTCAGAAACAAGCCTGAGGAAAAAGGGTTAGCACCCATCGGAAGCGATGAAATACAGAGCACTCTCCCGGTCTTTTCAGAAAAAATTAGAAAAAAAAGCATTTACAAAAAAAAATTCATTTACCACCTCGGGATAATATACTTTCTTTTTGGTTACACCTATGTCATCTATGCGACTTTTATCGTCACTGTTTTAGTTAAAGAAAGAGGATTTTCTGAAACTGTTGCGGGTAATTTTTGGTCCCTGGTCGGACTCCTGAGTCTCTTTTCAGGTCCCGTCTTTGGTACTTTATCCGATAAGCTCGGACGAAAAAACGCTCTCATGATCGTCTTTTTACTCCAGATGATAGCGTACCTATTAATCGCGTCGAGACTGCCGGGCCTGTCCTTATACTTATCCATTGGCTTATATGGCATTGTGGCCTGGAGCATTCCCTCAATAATGGTGGCCGCCGTAAGTGATTACGTAGAACCGGAAAAGGCAGCGATGGCTTTTGGATTGATAACCTTTATTTTTGGTTTTGGGCAGATCATTGGCCCCGCAGTCGCAGGAGTCCTAGCAGAAATTTCAGGCAGTTTTTCGAGCAGCTTTTTTATGGCAGCAGCCTTCGCTGGGATTGCAATTGTCCTCTCCGCATTTCTGAGGAAGCCACGTTTCTCAGAGTAAAAGAGCATGCCTGTGCGCAGGTACTCAGAATTAACACTGCTTTGTCATGGGGGAAAAGTCCGTCATGTTTCATCTTTGTTCATAACTGTTTTCTTGAGATGCCAATAGCCACTGGCAGAAATAGCTCTTGCATAGGTTCCGCACCCTCCATAGGCAGCGTGAAGAAAATCAGTGCCAGTCGCTCAAAGTGCGAGTGTATTTTTTATGCGTTCCCATCGGAATCTGACTGTTTCCCCGGGCATGACACTGACACTAGCGTCCAACAGGTCACAACAAAATACTAATCCCCGTCGAACATCGTTTTATCGCAAAAATTCTTCTGCGAACATATTCTCCCTTTTTTCGTAACCTATCGTTGTGTTCGGGCCATGCCCCGGCAGAACTGTTGTGCTTTCAGGTAATTGCATCAATCTTTTGAATGATTTTTTGAGCTTTTCAAAGCTGCCGCCATAAAAATCTGTCCTTCCGACAGAACCCGCAAAAAGGGTGTCACCTGTAACGAGAAGGCCTTCAGTATATAGGCACATCCCTCCAGGACTATGCCCCGGAGTGTGCAGAACTTCAAATTTCACATCCCCGATATTGATGTTATCTCCCTCTATAATAAGGATATCCGGATCCGGTGGTGATTCCACGTCAAATCCCCACATAGCTCCGCCTTGCCTAGCGCCACTATAGATCTGCAGTTCATCTTGATGTATCACAACCTTTGCCCCGGTCTCATCCTTCAAATCCCTGACCGCCCCCACATGGTCAAAATGTCCGTGAGTGCATACGATGTATTTGAGTTTAAGTTTATTGTGGTCAACAACATCGAGGATCCTGTCCGGCTCATCTCCGGGGTCAATCACCATCGCCTCTTTGGATATCTCATCTGCAATGATGAAACAATTGCTTTGAAGTGGACCGACTGCCAAGTTCTCTATTAGCATATCTTCTCCTTTTACACTCGCCTTTTGACTTTGCTAATCATGTAACTCATCTCATCGCTTTTGAGCAAATATGATATCAACATATATGTGATAGCACACATCACCACCGTAGCACCAAGATGGACTGCCTTATGCAGGGTATTTCCGCTCAATGTCCATGGCTCACCTTTCAGAGTGAACCATCCTACAAGTCCCATAATTGTGGATGCCAACAAAGTTTTTGCAAAAGAAATTACTATCCTTCGCGTACCTAACCCGCCCAGCCTCCTCCTCAAGAAATAGAAAAGCATCGTGAAATTGCATATCGACGCGATAGCATTGGCAAAAGCGAGCCCTTTGTGCCTCATCGGACTCATGAGTATCAGGCTCAACAGAATATTGATTATCACGGCCATGACAGCCACTCTCACCGGTGTCTTGGTATCCTGCATTGCATAGAAGGTAGCTGCTAGCACCCTGACTCCCACAACAGCCCAGATCCCCAATGAATAAAACATTAGGGCATCGGACGTGCCTATAGTCGCAGCATATTCAAACTTACCCCTTTGAAAAAGGGTGCTCACGATTGGAATCTTCAGTGAAATAAGGCCAATCATAGCAGGTACGGTGATAAAAAATAACACCCTCAGGGCAAATGAGAAGTCCTCCTTAAGGCTCTCAGTCGCTCCTTTTACTGCATGCTCTGACAGGGCAGGTAGTACTGCCATCCCCATGGCAACACCAAATATGCCGATAGGAAATTGTATCAGTCGCATGGAGTAGTATAAATAGGTGATGCTCCCGACGGAAAGAAAAGAAGCCAGGATTGTGCTAACAAATATGTTCACCTGAGCCACCGCAAGCCCTGCCGTGGATGGTATAATGAGGCGACCTATCTTTTTTAGCCCGGGATGCCAAATCCTTGAGTCCTGGTTCACAAAGTCCGTCGGGGCCGGATCCCTAATTTCCTCATCAGTTGTAATCCGACTGAATGTATATCCCTGTTTAAAAAAAGCCGGCACTTGAAACAAAAATTGAACAAGTCCCCCTATAGTAACGCCTAGCGCAACAGATAGGATCGGATTAACAAATTGCGAGGAGAGCACAACAACGCAAATAATGATGACGATATTCTGTGTCGCGGGCGCCAGCGCCGGGGTAAAAAAAACACCCCGCGAGTTGAGAGAGCCCATCGTAACGGCTGCAAGGCTTATGAACAAAAGAAAAGGAAACATTACGCGTGTTAGAAGTACAGTATTAGCCAATTTCTCAGGGTTCTTCAAGAATCCAGGGGCAATCAGCGAAACGATTGCAGGCGCAAAAATCATACCAAGAATACAGAGCATTCCCACAAAAATGAGCACGACCATGATTGTTGATCTGACAAGTCTATTTGCTTCATCTCTGCCAAACCTTGTCTGATATTCTGTGAGAACCGGGATAAACGCCGAGGACATCGACCCTTCAGCAAAGAGTTCCCTAAGGAGATTAGGAATCCTGAATGCCACATAAAAGACATCCGCTGAGGCAGTTGCCCCAAAAAAGGTCGCGACGATCATATCCTTAATGTAGCCCAGTATTCGGCTTATCAGTGTGGCGAGAGACATCACCCCCGCAGCTCTTGTAATTCTGCTCTTAGCGCTCAACGCTTCTCACCAAATCGCTGAGCCCATCTCTTCTTTCTCTTATCAGCCATTTATCTCCAGAAAATAATTCGCGCTGCCCATCGAGGCTTCACTTACTTTCATGCTCAATATCTGCGTATGGCCTTTTTTCATGAGTCATATTATTTCAGACCGCTCTTTGGTTGTCAATTTTTTGCCACCATCACTCTTCTGATCCCTGCAAAATCATTTAGAAAATCCACTGTCCTGATTCCTGCTGTTCTTGCCAGCGTTTCAATGTGAGGGGACTGTCCGAAACCGATTTCAAGGAAAACCAGCCCACCTCTCTTGAGATGGTGAGGCATGCCCTTGAATATCTCTCTATAAAACTCCAGCCCATCGTCTCCGCCATCAAGGGCCTCAATGGGCTCGTAATCCCTTATTTCTCTCTGCAGCTTCTCGATGTCACATCTTCTTATATAAGGGGGGTTTGAGACAATACAATCAAATCTTATGTCACCCAAAGGCCCGTAAAGATCGCCGATGACAAAGCTAATATTACGGCTGGTGTTCTGGGATGCATTTTGACTGGCATAATGAACTGCCACCTCGGATTTATCGATGCCATAAATCAGGGCGCGAGGAAAATGCTTGGCAATCGCTACAGCTATGCATCCACTCCCGGTGCAAAGGTCAAGAACACTGAACCTTGGGCCTTGAGCGTTTAGGTGCTCAAGATGTTTTATCGCTTCATCAACAAGCATTTCAGTCTCGGGTCTTGGTATCAAAACTCCGCGGCCAACATTGATCTTCAACCCGTAAAATTCAACATGCCCGATGATATACTGAAGAGGCTCTCCGCGGGATCGTCTCATTGCTAAGGAGTCCAGCTGCATTGAAGTCTCCGATGACACTTCAATGTCCCCAGCATAAAGAGCCGATTTGTCAATCTTTAGCGCTTCTGTTATTAGTATTTCCGATTCCTTTGCCGCATCCGTAACACCATTACCATTCAAAAAGGTTGCAATCTCTCTTAATTTATTTAATAAATACATTGCCATTTAGATGAGGACAGCATGCTAAGAAGGAGGAGAATATGTTAAGAAAATTTCTAGCCCCTTTTATCAAAAGAGGTTGGCTGGCTATTTGATGACTTTTAAGCATGTTCCCCTATTCTTTTCTCTTAAATTAAATGGTTTCCCACTAAAGACAGGGGCGAATGAGAGATCATGAAAGTTCTTTTGAGCGTATTCTTCTTGGCACATCCGCAGTGGTATCCAAAAAACATTAGATCTTACAGTTCCCTGAGCTTCTCAGCCTGATCATGGCTGATGAGAGCATCGATAATCTCGTCGATATCCCCTTCTAATACCTGCTCAAGTTTATGAACCGACAGATTTATTCTATGGTCAGTCAGCCTGTTTTGAGGGTAGTTATAGGTTCTAATCCGTTCACTCCTGTCCCCTGTGCCGACCTGTGTCTTACGCTCCAGTGCGCGCTCTTTTTCCTTAGTCTCCATTTCAAATTCAAGAAGCCTTGAACGCAAAACCTTCATGGCCTTAATCCTGTTCTTTATTTGTGACCGCTCATCCTGGCATTGAACCACCATGCCCGTAGGGATATGCGTAATTCTTACCGCAGAGTATGTAGTGTTGACCCCTTGCCCGCCAGGCCCCGATGCGCAGAATGTATCAATCCTCAAATCCTTATCATCTATCCTGATATCGACTTCCTCTGCCTCAGGCAATACCGCAACTGTCGCAGCTGATGTGTGGATCCTTCCTGATGCCTCCGTAACCGGAACTCTCTGGACCCTGTGGACGCCGCTTTCGTATTTTAGCCTGCTGTATGCACTTTTTCCTTTAATATTTGCTATTATCTCTTTTAGACCACCGATACCTGTTGGGCTTGAATCTATGACTTCTATCTTCCATCGTCTTGCTTCAGCATATTTAGAATACATTCTGAAAAGGCTAGCACCAAATAGCGCTGCCTCATCTCCTCCGGTCCCGGCCCGGATTTCGAGTATTACATTTCTTTCGTCTCTCGGGTCTTTTGGCAGGAGCATAATCCTAAGTTCGTCTTCCACAAGAGGTTTCTTCCTCTTAAGCTCTTCCAGCTCCGCCTGTGCAAGCTCCCTCAAATCAGCTTCACCACTTCTGATCAGCTCTTCAGTATCATCTATCTCAGCAAGTACTTTTTTATATTCTCTGATCTTCTTAACGATGATCTGCAAATCTGCCCTTTCCTTTGCATACTTCTGATATTCCTGAGCATTGGATAATACCTCATTCTTTGCAAGCGCATCAGTAATTTCATTATATTTCTCTTCAATTGCCAAAAGCTTCTCTAACATTACGGCTCCACCCCTTCAGAAGACACCTCTAATTTCAAAACCTCTGCGAGTGCAGCTAGCGCCACTTCTATCTGGGTATCATCAGGCTGCCGCACTGTAAGTCTCTGCAATAAGAGACCAGGCAGTGTAAGTAACTGCATCATTGCACTCTTGTGCATTTTTGCCGAGAACTTCAGAATCTCGTACGAAACCCCCGCGATTGCCGGTATTAGCACGAGCCTTGCAAGTGCCTTGTCAATAAAAGACCAGCGTTGTGGAATAAAGGAAAATACAAGTATGCTCGTAACCATCACAATCAGAAGAAAACTCGTCCCGCATCTCGGATGGTAGGGCTTATATTTTTTTGCGCTCTCTACAGTGAGCTCATCCCCCGCTTCATAAGCATATATTACCTTGTGTTCAGCTCCATGATATTCGTACACTCTTCTCATCTCTTTCCAGAGGCCAATGGCGAAGACATAAAACAAGAATATCCCCACTCTGAATAGCCCGTCTGCAAGATTGAACATTAAAGAGTTCCTCGCGACAATTTCTGACACATTGCCCATAAGCTTCGTGAGGTAAAGAGGGAGAACAACAAAAAGAGCCACTGCCAGAACAATGGCTGTTCCAATAGAAATCCCCATGCTCCAGGGACTAAACGGCTTTTCTTCTTCCTGGTATGCGACGTTACCTGAAAACTCAATCGCCTTAATCCCGATCAGCAAGGCATGGAATAGCGCCACGACACCCCTGACAACGGGCAGTTTCAACGCCCGAGGCAACTTTCTTGTTTTAACCGTCTTGAAATCTATATCGCCCTTCGGGTTCCTGACAGCGACACTCCATCCAACAGGTGATTTCATCATCACCCCCTCTATTACCGCCTGTCCACCAACATTTTTCATCTGATATGGTCCTTCATGACGTTAGATTACAGCTGATACGTAAGCAAATAAAAAGGGATTAGAGGCTTGCCGAATCCCTAATCCCTGTTGTCTTTTGGCTGATTTAGCTATTTGTGTTCGCTTTTTGCGTATTTTCTCTTGAATTTCTCCACCCGTCCCTCTGCATCAATGATCTTCTGTTTGCCGGTGAAAAAGGGGTGGCACTTTGAGCAGATGTCTACACGAATGGACTTTTGTGTTGAACGTGTGGCAAAAGTTTCACCACATGCGCAGACCACCTTTGTCTCATCGTAATTTGGATGTATTTTCTCTTTCAATGCAAAGCCTCCCAAAAATATGCGCTAATTTTTACTATACATGATTTATCAGGCTTTTCGCAAGCATTCCATAAAAAAGGCCGACAGAGACAGTACCTGTCGGCCTTTCGATTCACACAAGTATTATCTGCCGAATTTTATCAGTAGAGGAACGATTAGCAGTGCCACAATATTTATAACCTTGATCATCGGGTTAATGGCCGGCCCCGCGGTGTCCTTGTATGGGTCACCCACGGTATCGCCTGTGACTGCTGCTTTATGAGCGTCTGACTTCTTTCCACCATACATTCCATCCTCAATGAACTTTTTGGCATTGTCCCATGCACCACCACCGCTCGTCATGGCGATAGCCTGGAAAAGTCCCGTGATAATGCAGCCAATTAGCATACCGCCCAGAGCTTCTCTTCCCAAAATGAAGCCTACAAGGATAGGTGCCACAACAGGAATAAGGGCTGGTAGCATCATCTGTTTGATTGCGCCTTTTGTAACGATATCAACGCATGTCCCGTACTCAGGTTTTGCCTTATATTCCATGATTCCCGGGATCTCTCTGAACTGCCTTCTCACCTCTTCGACGACTCCGCCTGCCGCGTATCCAACAGCTTCCATCAGAAGGGCGCCGAAATAGTAAGGCAAGAGACCGCCGATGAAGAGACCGACGATGACCATCGGACTAGAAAGGTCAAAGGTAATTGGCCCTCCAAAGGACCTTGAGTACTCTGCAAAAAGAACCAGGGCTGCAAGACCTGCCGAACCGATCGCGTAACCCTTGGTGACCGCTTTCGTAGTATTACCGACCGCATCGAGTGGATCTGTAACCGCCCTTACGCTTTCAGGGAGTCCAGCCATCTCAGCAATGCCACCAGCGTTGTCAGTTATCGGGCCATATGAGTCAATTGCAACGACGATTCCTGTCATGGACAGCATGGCCACTGCGGAAAGTGCTATCGCAAAGAGACCGCCCCCAGTATTGCCAGCAAATCCGCCGCCCAATGCATATGCCCAAATGATTGCCCCTGATATAGCTAAGGCAGGCAGTCCGGCTGATTTCATACTTACTGCAAGTCCGGCGATAACGTTTGTTCCATGCCCAGTCTGGCTCGCCGCTGCGATATGTTTTACAGGGGCAAAGCTCTTGGAAGTAAAGTATTCTGTGATCATCACTATAAGCCCTGTCAGAATAAGTCCTATCAAGGCTGTGGTAAATACACCTACTGCGGTGAATGCAGGTTCAACACCCGGCAGTCCAAGAAACCACTGCGAGGCGAAGAAGAATGCGATCGCCGCAAGAATGCCTGCAACTGCAAGTCCCTTGTAAAGGGCGCCCATAATGTATTGGCTCTTGCCCATTTTTACAAAATACGTCCCTATTATCGAGGCAACAATTGAAATTCCACCTATCAATAAGGGAAATTCCACCCAAAGGCTCTCCGCACCAAAGACTGTCTTTGCGAGGAGCATTGCCGCAACAAGGGTGACCGTGTAAGTCTCGTACAGGTCGGCTGCCATACCCGCGCAGTCACCTACGTTATCACCCACGTTATCAGCGATAACAGCGGGGTTTCTAGGGTCATCTTCAGGGATACCGGCCTCAACTTTACCGACAAGGTCAGCTCCAACGTCAGCTGCCTTGGTATAGATACCACCGGCGATACGGGCAAAAACACTCATCAATGAGCAACCAAATCCCAAACCGATAATGGCGCGGAATACCTCTTCGCCTGCTGCCTGTTTTGCAACCAAATAAAAAACGGTTAAGCCGATCAATCCGAGGCCCACAACCATGACTCCTGTAACAGAGCCACCTTTAAATGCCACTGACAACGCTGCCTGGACTCCAGACTTGGCGGCTTCAGTCGTCCTTACGTTTGCTCTGACGGTAACCACCATGCCGATGTACCCCGCGAGGGCTGAACCGACGGTTCCGATAATAAATCCAGCGGCTGTCCAGATACCAAGCACTGCACCAATAATAACAACAAGCACAACCGCAACCATTGCAACAGTCCTGTACTCTCTCGCAAGGAAAGCTTGTGCGCCCTCTTTAATGGCGTCCGAAATTTCCACCATTTTCTCTGATCCGGTAGGCTGTTTTGTAACCCATGATGCGGTGACTGCAGCGTAAAGAATTCCTAATAAGCCGCATGCAAAAGCAAAAAGAAGTATTGGACTCATCTCTTGTTTTTCCTCCTTTTATAAGTTTTTTCACGGCAGATGCCAGACAATATAAGATTTCTTAAAAATCCTCCTGTTACCCTAAGCCTCCTCCTTCACCTCCTTACCATTCAAGTGATGTTTGATACCATATACGCGAAGTTAATTGCAACACTTTATAAGCAACTATTCCCGTCCCGTATGCCTTGCGTAAACCATCGCGGTAGCTCTGTAAACCATATGGGCCATTTTTGAGAAAGGTGCATAGGCAAATAGGAAAAATATAAAAACAAGATGTAAATAATACATACAGAACGCTATTGCAGCAACATTGGAGAGCCTGAGTATTTCGGAGAGAAAGCCGGTACCACCGACGCCAAAGACAACACCAATGAACAACCAATCAAAGTAGCCGCCCTTCCCTGCTTTCTCCTGATTATCAATCCGGTTGCTGGCCACTGCGATAATTCCCGCAAGCAGAGCGATCGCGCTGATGTTTCCGATGATCTTCAGAGGATCTGACAACGGATAGGGAGATTCCCACTTTAAACCGTAGAGGTAGAAAACACCCAGCGCGGTAGTTATTGCGAGGCCTATGAAGGAAAAGAAGACCGCACGGTGTGATGCTGTTCTTCCATTAGCTACGTCGCACTCAGTAAATTTCTTGTGGGTGACTATATCAATAATGGCCAGGTAGAGACTGCTGAAAAGATCCATCTTTGCGAGAGACCCTCCATTCTTTACCAGATCAGCCCAATACTTACGTATGCCAAAGACAAAGGCCAGAGCCGCAAATCCGGCTACCGGTATGAATATGGAATCAATAAATTTAACGGGGATAAAGTTTGAAAATGAGATGCCGCCATGCTCTGCCGGTTTGATAGATGAAAAGTCAAGGTGCCCCAGAGATGCGATGATTGCGAAAAAAAGAACCGCCGGTATTGCAAAGAGTAGAAGTAGATACTT
>JBKQMP010000205.1:0-23641 GCA_052146665.1 Dissulfurispiraceae bacterium | reverse complement strand
TACTACAAAGCTCGGTGTGCTTGACTGCATCTTGCTCCCCATTAGTATCATTATTGAATTATCCCCGTGCCAAGTCAACTACTTTCACAGCCCTATCCCCATGAATAAATTCAGGGGCTTGCGGGCTGCATAGATTTTGGTCAGGGCTGGGCAGTATCAGCTAGCCTTTGGATGTCAGCACCGACCTTTCTCAGCTTGTTGTCCATCCTCTCATAGCCCCTGTCGAGGTGGTATATCCTATGGATCGACGTTTCACCTTTTGCGCTGAGCGCTGCGATGACGAGGGATGCAGAAGCCCGTAAGTCCGTCGCCATCAGAGGTGCGCCCTTGAGCCCCTCAATTCCCCTGATCGTGGCGGTTCCGCCTTCGACGCTGATGTCGGCACCCATTCTTCTGAGCTCAGCGACATGCATGAACCTATTTTCAAATACGGTCTCCTTCACGATACTTGTGCCCCGGGCTATCGTCATCAGCGCCATGAACTGTGCCTGCATATCTGTCGGGAACCCCGGATAAGGCATGGTCTTTATATCCTTAGGCTCAGGTTTCTTTGGGCCCTGAACCCTGAGCCCCTTACTGGTTTCTTCAAAGATGATTCCAGTATCCTTCAGTTTCAGCACGATAGCCTCCAAATGTTCGGGCCGGCATCTTTTCAGGAGCAGATCTCCACCCGTAATCCCGGCTATTGCCATAAAGGTTGCCGCTTCAATCCTGTCAGGGATTATTGTGTAGCTGTTGATTGGCTTAAGTTCGTCAACGCCCTCTATTTCAATGAAACTCTGTCCAGCGCCTCTTATCCGTGCTCCCATTGAATTGAGGCAATTAGCCAGATCGGAGATCTCAGGCTCTCGGGCCGCATTCTCAATAACAGTGGTCCCCTTTGCGAGGGAAGCAGCCATCATCAGGTTTTCGGTTCCAGTTACGGTGGGGATGTCAAAATAAATTGAAGCGCCTTTCAGTCTTTTTGCTTTGGCGATAACATAGCCTGACTCAAGTACTATGTGAGCACCCATTTTCTCGAGCCCAATGAGATGGAGATTTATAGGGCGCGCTCCAATGGCGCATCCCCCCGGGAGGGAAACCTTTGCGTTGCCAAACCTTGCCACGAGGGGACCAAGGACGAGGACGGATGCTCGCATGGTCTTGACCAGCTCATAAGGCGCTATTAAATTCTTGATTCTGGAGTTTTTTATTGTCGCCGTCCCCGCTTGATAAGTGACTTCAACCCCAATATTGGCGAGGATTTTTCCCATTGTGGAGACATCTCTTAGGTCGGGAATACCGATGATTGAGTGCGTTCCTGAGGCCAGGAGGGATGCAGCCATGATCGGGAGAGCGGCATTTTTCGCGCCGCTTATTTCCACTTCTCCCTTCAGAGGCCTACCGCCCTTGATAACTAATTTATCCATAATGGTGGGATTCTGATTGCAGTTTTTCCAATGCTGATAGTGTACTTTTCTTCGTAACTATCTTAACACATTTTAAAATGGTTATAATTACCAGTGGCTACCATCGATGATTTAATCGCTAAGATCCTCTCATATAACCCAGAGGCTAATGTCGACCTCATTAAGAAGGCGTATGTTTTTTCTAGAGAAGCGCATTGCAGCCAGAAGCGTGTCGAGGGTTCCCCTTTCATCCATCATCCCCTCGCCGTTGCTGAGATCCTGGCAGACATGAAGCTTGATGCCTCCACAATTGCTGCGGGTCTGCTTCACGATACAGTTGAGGATACAGGTATGCGGCCGGACGACATAAGCGATATGTTTGGAAAAGAGATTGCATTCCTTGTGGATGCAGTTACAAAGTTGAGTAGAGTTGAGTTCCAGACAAAGGAAGAGGCACAGGCAGAGAATTTCAGGAAGATGCTGCTCGCTATGTCTAAGGACGTCAGGGTTATTCTTATAAAATTCGCCGACAGACTTCATAACATGAGGACGAGCGAGCATCTTCCCGAGGATAAAAGGATAAGGACTGCCATAGAGACCCTCGACATTTACGCTGCTCTGGCGAACAGGCTTGGTATAGGATGGCTAAGGACAGAGCTTGAGGATCTAAGTTTCAAGGCCCTGATGCCGGAGCTCTACAATGAACTACAGAAAAAAGTTGCGACCCGCAAAGAAGAGCAAACACGGTATATAGATGAGATAATAAAGGTGATCTCTGAGAAGATCTCCTCTGCCGAGATTCCAGCAAAGATTAAAGGGAGGATCAAACATTACTACGGCATTTACCAGAAGATGATTAAGCAGAGGATACCTTTTGAACAGGTGTATGATGTGATCGGCGTCAGGATCATCACTGACACGGTCGCGCACTGTTACGACATCCTGGGGATTATTCATTCCCTGTGGCCGCTTGTACCGGGAAGATTTAAGGACTTTATAAGTCTCCCGAAGTCCAATATGTACCAGTCTCTCCATACCACCGTCGCCGCTCCGGGAGGAGATCGGGTAGAGTTCCAGATAAGAACCGAGGAAATGAACGATATAGCTGAGGAAGGCATAGCCGCCCACTGGAGATATAAAGAGAAAGAGGGCGTTGATCGAAAAAATACGCGGTTTATCGCGTGGTTAAGGGAGTTGGTGAGGGACAGCGCAGACGCGAAAGAATTCTTGGAGGCAGTGAAGAGTGAAGTCGTGCCTGACACTGTTTATGTATTCACGCCAGGAGGGGATATCAAGGAACTTCCAGTCGGCTCCACGCCTATTGATTTTGCTTACAGTATTCATACTGACGTTGGGCACAAATGTGTGGGCGCAAAGATCAACGGCAGGATTGTCCCTCTCCGCCATAAACTCGAGAGCGGCGATGTTGTTGAGATTCTGACATCTCCGTCGCAGAGTCCTAGTAAGGACTGGTTGAAGTTTGCTGTTACCCAGAGGGCCAAGAGCAAGATTAAGCAGTTGATAAGAACGGAAGAAAGAAAGCAGGGAATAGAACTGGGGACACGCCTGATAGAAGATGATATGAGGAGACACGGCCTCGCCCTTACAGTGCTGAAATCAAAAAAGATGGAAGAAATCCTGAAACACTTTGGTCTGCAATCTATGGAAGACTTATTGGTGTTGATAGGTTATGGGAAGATTTCTTCTCATCAGATAGTTAATCGGCTCGTCCCTGAGAGGCCCGCAGAAAAGTCAGAAGAGATGCTTTTACCGAAGGCGGTAAAGGCTCCAAAGGAAAAAGTAAGCGTTATCACTATAAAAGGAATAGATAATGTGCTTTACCACATAGGCAAATGCTGCTTTCCTGTTCCTGGCGACGATATAGTGGGGTTTATCACGAAAGGGAAGGGCGTGACGATTCACAGAAAAGAGTGCAGCAATCTTGAGAAAACGGCAATGCATGCTGAGAGACTTATCAAGGTGGACTGGCGGCAGGAGAGCGAAACAAAGTCACCGGCAAGAGTCTTCATAGAAGGAATGGACAAACCAGGACTTCTCGCGGATATCAGCGCACTCATTACCACTGCGGAAGTGAATATAAGTTCTATGAAAGCAAATTCTACGCGGGATAAGAGGGCCTTGATTGAACTTACACTTGAAATAAAGAACAGAGTTCAGCTCAATAACCTCTCTAACAAGATAGCCCAGATAGACGGGGTTTTGAATGTGAGGAGATAAGAGGAGAGGCATTATTTTTTTTCTTGACAAGTCAATTCTTTCTTGGTATTGTTTATAGCAAATCGTTGGTATTCAATAATGTCATCAAAGAAAGGGGGGATGAGAGTATGACAAAGGCGGAGCTTATCGATAAGATTGCAGCGGGGGCGAGTCTTACCAAGGCTGATGCGGCCAAGGCACTTGATGCAACCTTAGATGCAGTTAGGATGACACTCAAGAAAGGGCAGAAAGTGACACTAGTGGGATTTGGGACATTTGCCGTTGCGAAGAGAAAGGCAAGAAAGGGGCGCAACCCGAGAACGGGCCAGGAGATAAAAATTCCTGCAACAAAGGTTCCGAAGTTTACTGCAGGCAAGACTTTGAAAGACGCCGTAAAATAGAACTTCATTCAATCAATACTGATGAGGTGGCTTTTGCCACCTCATTTTTTTTCTCAGGAAAAAACAATATCTTTGACAGCAATTATTGCTCAGATCTAGCGTGCGTTGAGGTAAGGAGACACTATGCTGGCTGAATTCAGTATTATTCCAATAGGAACAGGAAGCAGTCTGGGAGAGAAGTTGGCAGCTGCCCTTAAGATTGTTGATGGAAGCGGATTACCCTATAAGGTCAATCCTATGGGTACTGTCGTTGAGGGCGAATGGGAAGATATCATGAGCCTTATCAAGAGTTGTAGCGATGAACTCCTGAAGAATGAAGAACGAGTCATTATTAACGTTACCATTGATGACAGAAAAGGTAAGCCTAACAGGATACGGGAAAAGATCGCTTCCGTGGAGCGCAGACTGGGAAAGACGTTGAGCAAGTGATGAGAAGCACCTTGTTGCATGTTTGACCGGAGTTGATGAACCGTAACGCGATGGACAGGATACTGGCGGCTGTTGATCTCGGCTCTGATACGCAAAAGGTTCTTGCCTACGCATTTTGGCTTGCCCAAAGGGCCACTCTTGGGAGTGGGCAACTACATGTTCTGCACGTGCTGAATTACGCCCTGACACCTCCCGCATATTTGATGCCCTATATTGACAAAGAGAAAAAAAATGACGAACGGGAACTTGAGCGGCTTGCGAAAAAATTGAGCGATCTCAATTTGCACGTTGGAAATACTGTCGCTGTCGGAAGGCTCGTCGAGATGGTAATTGATACAGCAAGTAAGCTGACCATGGATATTGTTGTTATAGGCCACCGATCTCATGCACTCCGGGCAAGCAGTTCCGAAAGAATGATAAAATCTCTCCGCATTCCGCTGTTGGCAGTCAGAGGACAGAAATCAGAAGCTGTGGCGATAAATGAGGTCACAATCAAGAGGATTCTGTGCGCTGTCGATTTTTCCGATATCTCAAAAAGGGCGTTTGAGGTTGCCAGAAACTTATCAAAAGGGACCACGTCAACCCTTTACGCGGGACATATAGTTTCAGGTCTAGGTTTGCTCAAGGGTTTTAATCGGTGGCAGAATGTGAAGGAAGCTGACAGAGGAAAGTTCAGAGAAGAGCTGCTCAGAGGAGCTGAAGAAAAAATGCAATCCTTTCTTGGGGCCGCAGTGGATGTTGAAGGCATTGTCAAGATAGGAATGCCCCATGAATCCATTAATCAGCTCGCTGCTGAAAAGGACATAGATTTGATTGTCATGGGAGCCAGAGGGATGTCGTATCTGGAGGGTGTTGTGCTCGGGAGCGTCGCAGATGCCGTGCTGAAATCCTCACCATGTCCCGTGCTGATTGTCCATTAAATGGCCAAGGACGTTTTGCTGCTATTTGTAAGCTTACCTGTTATCTTGTTGAGCGCTGAAATTTTTACCAACAGCGTGGAATCCCTCGGAAGAAGACTATCACTGTCCCAGGCGGTCGTGGGGAGTATCTTGGCGGCAATCGGGACGGCCCTGCCTGAGACGATACTGCCTCTTGTGGCAATACTAATGAATGGTGGCGACGCCGCCAAGAAGATTGGCGTTGGCGCGATACTTGGAGCTCCATTCATGCTTTCAACTCTGGCTTTCTTTTTCGTTGGTGTATCTGCGGTGTTCAGGTCTATCAAAAGGCGTGAAGATGTCGCGTTAGAGCTTGAGATTGATTCGATACGAAGAGATCTTCTTTTTTTTATTGCTTTCTACAGCCTGGCTATAATCGTTCCCTTATTTGTCCACAGGGGACATGTTTACATGGCGGCCCTGCTCCCCGTTGGATACGTGGTTTACGCATACAGGACCTTCAAAGGGGAAAGTGCCGACATAATGCATGTAGGGGATCTTTACGTCAGTCAATTAGTTCTTTTTGTACGGCAGTTCTTTACCGGAACCCCGCCTCTGCATAACTCTTCCCTCACACCAGATCGTCAAAAATTGACCCCTAGCCTGTTTCTTATTCTCATCCAGGTAAGTCTCGCCCTTGTTCTGATGATCGGTGGTGCACACGTTTTTGTGAAGTGCCTCGAAGAAGTCTCACGAGCGTTGAACATGAATCCATTGCTATTTGCACTGTTAATTGCGCCGGTGGCAACGGAGCTGCCTGAAAAGTTTAATAGTATCACCTGGACACTTAAAGGCAGGGATGCCCTCGCTATGGGTAATATAACCGGGGCAATGGTTTTCCAGTCATCCTTTCCTGTCGCCATCGGACTGCTTTTTACAGAATGGAATATTTCAGGACTGCCCCTTTTGTCAGCATTTTTAGCATTGCTGTCAGCCGTTGTATTGATCGTAGAGATGCATTTTCGGAGGAGAGTGTCTCCCTTTGCCGTTATCACCTGCGGTTGCTTTTACGTCGTTTATGTGGTGGCAATTCTCTTGAGCCTATAAGCTATCCTTTTTTGCTCAACAACCCAAATTTGTCCATTGCTTCTATTGCCCACGCATCCTCAAGGAGTTCGTCTCCCGCCACTTTTGTCACCGTTTTTGAGTATTCTTTCAAGAAAACATAAACGAGCTTCTCCCTGATTGAATGCAGCCGCGGTGATGGGTCTGATACATTATCCCTCAGGGACCATCTGACGCTTAGCGCGTCCATGGCGCGGTCAAGTACGTCCTCATCAATCTCCGATTGTATATACATGACGAGCTTGTCGCCTCCCTCAGTAATGACTTTCATTGTCTGGAAGGGCTCACTAAGGTCAAATCCTTTCTTCTTCGCCCAGGATGTCAGATCAGCCACGCGATGCATTGCGAAGATAAAGTATTCCCTGCCGATGTACTCCAAGATGTCAATGTAATCCCTAACGAAAATCATTCCGACCTCCTGGCATTCCCGCCATTAAAGACTTTCTTTGAGCGTCTTGATACGGCCCATTACTAAATTGTACTTCGTGTCAGCCTTCATAGACAAGAGGGAAGACAGATAGACTCATAGGTCCATGCCGCATGCTGCCATGAATCACAATTGAATCATAATGTGATTTCATATCCCGAGGGGCTTTTAGCGCGTCAGCCCAGAGTTGATTTATTTGGTATTGCTGAATTCTGAAATTATGGTATAAAGTTATAGTGATATATGGTGGATCAAACAGTATATGACTGTATTATCGTGGGAGCGGGGCCCGGAGGTTTGCAGGCGGCAATCTATCTGGGAAGATACAACAGGAAAGTCCTCATTATTGACAGGTCCGGCGGTAGAACCATGCATGCGAGGCATATTGAGAATTTTCTCACCCAAAAGGCCATTTCCGGTAAGGAGATTATCGCCCTCGGTATGGAACAGGCGAAAAATTTCAATGTGGGCATTGAAAGGTCAACTGTTACGCGGATTCTTAAGAAAGGTCATTTTGAGGTCTATGCTGGGGACGCCGCATATTATGCGAAGTCTGTCATCATCTCCACGGGCGTCAATGATAACCTCCCCCAGGTAGAAAACGTTTACAAGTTCCTTGGGACGAGTTTTTTTACATGCGTTGACTGCGACGGCTACAGGACCGTCGGCAAGAAATTAGTCGTCATAGGTAATTCAATCTATACCGTCCGTCTTGCCTTTGCCATGAAGGAGATGTACACGAAGGACGTGACTCTGATCCTTGTCTCCTTTGACCCTCCTGAGGATTTTAGGGAGGCTCTGCAAGACGAGGGGATCACACTCGTTAAGGGTCAACCCGTAAGGATTTTGGGTAGTGAGCAAATGGAAGCCGTAGAGATGGAAGACGGCAGGAAAATCTGCTGCGAGTCGGTGATGTCTAATTTCGGTTTTAAGCTGAACGATAATTTTCTCTCTGAACTTCATCTGACCAGAGACAGTCGAGCCTTTAAGTATCAAACCGACCATAATTATGAGTCCTCCGTGCGTGGACTATACATAGTCGGTCCCCTTAATACTGGTCATGATCAGGTGGTTATTGCCGCAGGAGAGGGAGCGGTTGCTGCCATAGAAATCAATAAGAATCTTTTGGATCTCTGAATAATTTTCGCGCCACACTGCAATAGTCCCTTGACAGTGTGGAGTCAACATGCCATCACGTCTGAAGGTGTCTTATCGATCTTGCCCATTATGCGCGGCGCTCATTGTGTTGGACAGCGTTAGGAAAATGCAACTGGTCAGCGGTCGAGCTGCCCCCCTCTAAGTGTTAACGCCGTCACCTTTCAGCAGCCTTTGCACATTTTATCAGCTCCTTCATCAAAGCGGGGAGGTCAGAAGGCTGCCGTGACGTGATGAGATTGCCGTCGATCACAATCTCCCTGTCTTCATAGATTGCCCCCGAGTCCCTCATCTCCTGCGCTACTGACTTATAACAGGTCGCGTGTCATTTAATGAGCAAACCAGCTGAAATAAGTATCTGTGGTCCATGGCAGATAGCCGCGACCGTTTTGTTTTCGTCAAAAAAATGCTTTGCGGTATGGAGTGCGCTCTTTTCTTTCCGAAGTTCTTCAGGCGCTTTGCCTCCTGGCAGAAAGAGGATGTCATAGTTGTCGGGATCCGCGTCAGGCAATGTTTTGTCTACCTCAACCTTCTAGCCGTGTTTCCCCTTTATCTAACATAGGATTGCTCATCCCAACATGGACGCCTATGTCGAAACGCCATTCGCGGTTTCCATCCAGGACGCGGCATCACTGCACCGCGCATTTTCAGCCACACCTGAGTTTTTATCATAAACAAAATACGAAAAGAGCGCAGATTTGTGCGTGTTATGAGTAAATAGAAATATCTCAGAAAGACAACCTCATCATTAGATAAGGTTCAATAGATACTGAACATATCTCAGATAGATTCAGAAGCGGGAATTTAAGAGATGGGGATTCGACTAGTGCCATCTGAAACGTTGAGAATTTAAAGGTAGTGTGGTCTAATTGTCAAAATGACTGAGCATTGTGCAGTCTAAGGCTATTCACTAATGAAAGGAGAATGGAGAAAATGAAGACAGCTTTGAAACCGGCAGTTTTACTTTCAATCTTGCTGTTGGGGAGTGGCTCGGCGTTCGTTTTTGATTGCAGTAGTGGTGTCGTGAGCGTGTATTGCTATCAAGTTACTGCTACTGATATGGACTATCCTGCTACTGAGTCTTTCCCTGTTCGAGTGGAGCTTTGTGAAGATGGGACGGGTTTAGTATTTACTCCTGAAGCTTCTGGACCTATTCCTCTTTTCTGGTGGCCCCCCGTACCGCGTGGGATTCTCATATCCAAGTGATAGTAAACGACGCTCCTGATGACTGCGCGGGATACGTCGAATTTCGTGGAAAAAATGAAGATCATTTCAATGGGATAGGCGGATGCGAAGGAGACAGGTGGAAGCTCGTAGGCACTATGAGGACTTGTACGCCGCCCTAACGCTTTGCGAGGCTTTTCTCTTTTGAAAAAGGGCTTGGGTTCCAAGTCTTTTTTTTATCGGTCCGTATTATGCATTCTCTTCGATGAATTTACCCAAAGACATTCCAGTAGCACTTCTGGCACGCCTATCCGTGACGGATCTGACCGATGACCGTTTCTCAAATGAAAAGTCCAACCTTACTTAGACTCCTATTTTAAGAACTTGGAGGGGTACTCCGCACGCGGTTATTATCTATGTTGTGTTTCGTTCCGTAAGAAACCTTGGGCGTGTGGCAAGAACGTTACAGGCTCAAATACAAGAAGCCGAAAAATTTTTTTTGATGCTTCTGATCGAGCTTCTTTGAGTGTAGTCCTGGATGAAATGCTCCTTTGCGTGAGATGGATGTCGGTCAAAGTTTTACTCTCACCTGCCTATAGAATATGTAATAAAAAAGTTCGCAAGTGCAGGAAAAGAAGATAACACTCATGCGTTTTTAGGCAAGTCCTGTGAGTGGGGTTTAGTGGGGCACGACTTGCGGGTGGAAAAAACATTTTGGCGATGCACAAAGTAGGCTTATATATTGTGTAGAGAAGGAAATTCTAGAGTTGTATTGACGACTAGGATGCTCGACTTTTTCTAGAGGAAGGCCAGGCAGGCTGGACTTGCATTTTTACCACTTGTCCAATATTGGACACCATACTCTTAGCAGGTATTCAATATCTATGGGATTACTTCTTAATACCACTGATACCCTTTTTTTTGCATGCAGTAGGTCTCGCACTCACCGGAACTAAACGGAGTGAATACGTCCCTTCTTGCATAAGAAGACTGGTCACACAGTGCTTTGCAGGCATAGTCGTCCTGGTTCGCCTGTTGCTGAGTGACATTATCGTTGTGCCAAGTTGCTTGTTGGTGATTATACGTGTCACCACCGCCGCAGGAGGATACGAACAGGATAACTATGACAAATCCCATGACAAGTTTAGGTTTCAATCTTCCTCCTTACTTAGATTTTATGCCCTCATGAAAAGAATAATAGCACTTTCGATGTTTTATTAGAAGAAGTCTCATGTAAAATCAAGGAATTAAAATGTATGAGCTGGCATTTCCAATCACTATAAGCTAAAAGGAAAGATAGCTAAATGAGGGAAATAGTGACCGAGGGTTCTAGACGTATCTGTCCAACGAGGGTCCCATGACATGTGTCCAAAGAAACCGACTCAAATAGTTTACGCTGATGAGAGAGACCTTGGAGAAGGGGGTTTTAATCATTACAATTTCAAGGCAAAACCTAAATGACCCATCAACGACACTCATCAGATCTTGAGCAATGAAGGATGTGATTTCGGCAACGGCATGTCGTAGGGCGTTCAGCGCTGTCAAAGAGTCAAAGGATGTCATTTATCAAACACCTCTGCAAGGATCGTCAAAGAGAAAATCATACTGTGCTCAAGTAGTTATGTCCCGGAGTTTTGAGTCAATGTTCTTTGCAATCTCTCTTACATAAGGCTCGTGTAAGATGCTATTATGCTCTCCAGAAACTCCAATGATTTCTATGAAGTCACAGATGCCCGTGGGCAACCTGCTATCCGAAGTAGGATCAAACGGTCGTTGTCCTTTGGCCCTGTAAAAAATAATGCGTCCATCATAGTGTCTAGGTGTGTAATTCCTCATCCAATCGATAACTTGTAATCTTCTCTTCTCTCTTTTAAGACGCATTTTCTTTTTCTTTGGGCGCCTCAATTCCTTCAGGCGTCTACTGAGCCAATAAGGCAGCGAGTAGTAAGCCCACGATGCAAAGTTCTTAAAAAAACCGAATGTGACGATTGTCTTCCACGTGCACGCTCTTTTCAGGGGAAGAGGATAAAAAAATGTGTCAAGCATCCCCAGAAATGGGACTTCGAGGTGCAGGCCACTAAGCTGTTGAGCTATTTCAAAGGCCAATATACCCCCTGATGAAAACCCCAACAATAAAAAAGGACCACTAGGCAGGATCTTAAGGATTTCCCTGACATAGTGTGAAGCCGCTTCTTCCAATGATGCATTCAACACGTTTTCGGAACTGTCTATTCCATATACAGGCTGTTCGGGATCCAAGTATTTCAAAAGCCTTTTAAAAACGAGGGCAGTCCCCGCAAAAGGCGGGACGCAAAAAAGCGGGGGTCGGTGGCTATGTGGCAGGGCAGGGACCAAACAGGAAACAGAGGCAGGTTCTTTATAATTCTCAACGGCAGCGGCCAGTTTTTTTATTGTAGATGCCTGATAAAGAACGGAAGGAGGAATTATTTTGCCATATTCCTGTTCAATCCAACAAAAGATATCGAACACCATAAGGGAATCACCGCCTAAATCAAAAAAATCGTCATTTATTCCTATTCGTTTGACATCGAGCACTTCGGCCCATATCTCTGAGAGGCCATTTTCGATTGCGTTGGTGGGACCAACGTAATCCTTGTCAAGAACTGACCTATCAAATTTCTGTGTCAGCAATGCGTGACGGTCCACTTTCCCGGTTGTCGTCGATGGCAAGGCATTCAAGAAAATGAACTGCGCTGGAATCATGTAATCAGGTAATTTGTTCTTGAGAATACCGCGTATTTCATGGATGCCAAGAGTCTCCCCCTCAGACGGAACGATGAAGGCTATCAGACGTTTACTGTCGTACTTGTCCTCAGCTGCAACGACAACGGCATCCCTAACTTTGGAGATCGCCTGAAGAGCTATTTCGATCTCCGGAATTTCGACCCTTTGGCCCCTAATCTTGACTTGATAGTCCTTTCTCCCCATGTGTTGCAGCACACCATTTTCTCGTATCAGACCGATATCACCTGTACGGTATTGGCGATCGGCTGCCTCCTCACCACTGAAACGAAAGGCGGCGTTTGTTAATTCAGGGTTTCGCCAATACCCTGGACTTAGATGCCTGCTCTTAACCAGAATCTCACCGACTTGGTTGGTTCCCAATTCACGCCCCTCATCATCGACAATGGAGATGATTACGTCGTCAGTGGCATATCCAACAGGAACAGTGATGCCCGAAAGCTCGGAATCACGGTCGATGAAATATTGAGCAATATGGCCAGCCTCAGTGCATGCCAGATTAATAACAGCAACGCAATGTTGGTCGAAGTGTCTCTTGAAAAGTTCTATGTCTCTTGTGTGGATCGGTTCTCCTCCGAGGTCGATCACGCGAAGATTGGGGAAAGCCCCGACATGAGTGAGAGAACTCGCAAAGTGCCGGAAAAGTGTCGGAACAGAATGATAAACCGTTATTTTTTCCCTGATAAGCCATTCGGCGAGTTGCGCGATTCCCTTTTTTTTCACATTGTATAGACAAACTCCTGCGCCATTAAAGAGAGCGCCAAAAGCATCATACAGTGACGCGAGAAAGGTGAAAGAAGGCAAAAGTGACAGGCGGTCAGCGGCGGTAATTCCTATGGTGTTGGTGTAGTTACGAATAAAGTGAAGCAAATTGCGATGGGTATGAAGAACTCCTTTAGGTTTTCCGGTGGAGCCAGAGGTGTACAAAATATACGCAGGCGAGTTGGCCAGCACGGGGAGCCCAAGATTATCGGCAGCTGTCTCCTGAGCTATTTCATCGATGTTAAGAATTCGCAGTCTATTCCATGCGATGTTTTTGGCGTGAATAAGGGCATTATTATCAGTGATAATTAGAGTAGCTTGCGAGTCCTCAAGAATGTGAAGAGACCTCTCTGATGGGTGAGAAAAGTCTAGAGGGATAAAGATCCCGCCTGCTTTTAGCACGGCGATCAATGCAATAATTACTGAACGACCTTGCTCAAACAAAAGCGCCACCTGACCGACTTCCCCTTCACATTCAGCGAGGATGGCCCGGGCAATTCTATTGGCGGCCTTGTTGAGCGAGTCATAGGTGACTCGTACGCCGTGTTCTTTGATAGCAATATGGGATGAAAACTTGACCACCTGCTTTTCAAAACGGGATTGAATGGACTGCTCAGCATCCTCCATAGAAAAAGAGTCCGAGACAATACGAAAGCGGACTGCCCCATCATGAAATGATCGCTGTTTGACGTTCAACATCAATCTGTGCCCTCTTGCGAAGAGTTCTCTTCTTTACAGTTGTTCAGTCAAAAAAACTCATCCTCTGCAATACTGACCGCTCTTCATCGATATATTGTCAAAAGTTCCGCAATTTTTGCTCTGATATTATCCTTTTTCTCGGGATTGAAGTATAGGAGGCATTTATTTGTCTAAGAAAAAGCATAATGCCTAGTGAAGCCTTATTTCTCGTGTGGGATCTTGCTTTATTGAGACTTTCGCTTCTTGGTTATCTTTTACCATGGATGTATAAAATTGTCAAAGTATGATTTTCGATTAGGCAAGCACTTTAGTAATTGAGACAGGAGGTCGTCATTCTACTGATTTATGCGTGAAACCTACGGTGTTGACAAGACAATTGCGGGTATCAGGAACGGGAAGGACTTTTGTACATAGCTCCATTTTTTTTAACGATGCGTCTCTTGTCCCGTACTATTCACCGTCTTTTTGTTTGGTACCGAATAGCCAACACGTTTCAAGAAGATGCAAGACCCATTTAGCGGACGCAGAGAAGATTTCTCAGGGATAGGCGCAGTATACGGCCCCGTATAATTATTCTGTAAGTTATATCGCATGCGTTCCCAAGGTATTCACCTGATGCTTGACACCCCTATTCTTTGCCCCTATAATTCACAAAAAGACGCATGCGACATAAAAAATGAGGTGAGATGTGATGGCGAGCAATAGAGTCAAGTGGGTGAGGTGGCCAGTTGTGGTGCACTCCACACGGACGGCGGTGGCGGCTGTGGCTTCGTTGCTGGTAGCACGGTTATTCCAGCTGCCGGAAGCTTACTGGGCGCCGATTACAACTCTCGTGATCACGCAGTCATCGCTGGGTACAGCGTTCACCGTTTCCTGGCAGCGATTGGTCGGAACGGCGCTTGGAGCGTTAGTTGGTGCGATTGTGGCGAGTCACTTCGGGCCTCACGTGCTTGTATTCGGCACTTGCGTGTTCATCCTGGGGCTGCTTTGCGCCGTGGCGCGTTCGGATCGAAGCGCATATCGCTTCGGGGGCGTTACGCTGGCCATTGTGCTGTTGGTGCCGCGAGCGGGTTCTGCATGGCGAATCGCCTTTCATCGGTTCGCCGAAGTGACCGTCGGACTTGGGGTGGCACTGATATTGGCGTGGGTGTGGCCGGAGAGGGAAGAGACACCATCGGGGAAAAGTTGAATTCTTTTTTGTCATTCCCTCGGACTCGATGGTCTCAATTACAATGAGCCATAGCGGCAAATGATTCCTTTTGACTCTGCAGAGTTGGAGTACCCAGCATGTTGCCGCCTTCACAAGGGAGAGGTAATTCCCATGACTAGACACCTTGTCTCTCTACGAAACAATCTTGTTCATCAGTCTTGGCAGGCATTCCTTATTGTCTTATGATCAGTAGAGAATCATGCGGAGCTTGTTGAACAATCTTGCTAAACTCGTTATGATAAGGTACATTATGGATATTGGTGGTGATGCTGCGGCAGGCGCTGGGCAAGGACAAGAAAAACCCAGCCCTCACGGTTTAAAAAAGTCAATTGAGAAATAGAAAACCGGCTCAGCCGAATATTTGCGCTCTCCGGTTTTTTTGTTATCTGTCATTTCTACTTTGAACTGGCCATTTTCTGAGATATTAACTTGAAATGATTAATTATTTTGGCGCGTGTTCTTCCCTTAAGACATCTTTCGAATCTCCTTTGTGGCCTGAGATGGGTTATCCGTGGTGCGAGTCTTGTCCAAACTACACAACGGGCAGAAGAGTTCCCTCCGGCGTTTCTCGCGAATTTTTTGGAAAGGGGTGACAAAGTGCGCAGACTGAGCTTAATTTGCATAGGTCTCATTATCATGATCCTGGTTGTTTATATGCAAGCCGGAAATCACCAGTTTTTGAATTACGACGATAATGCATATGTTACGAGTAACCCCCATGTGGCAGGTGGCCTAACGGGCAAAAATATTATTTGGGCCTTTACTTCCGTTTATGCATGGAATTGGCACCCTATCACATGGCTATCTCATATGGTGGACGTAGAGTTTTATGATATGAACCCTCGCGGTCATCACCTGACCAATGTCGCTATTCATGCGGTCTCCTCTTTGCTCCTTTTACTCTTTTTGTTCCGTTTTACGGGTTCACTTTGGAAAAGTTCATTCGTCGCAGCTTTGTTTGCGCTCCATCCTTTGCATGTGGAGTCGGTTGCTTGGGTGGCAGAACGGAAGGATGTACTCAGCGCGCTTTTCTGGTTCATCACACTCTTCCTTTATTCCGAATACGTTGCCAAGCTGAAGCCGATGTTGTACATTCTCTCTCTCTTTTCGTTCGTGCTGGGACTGTTGTCCAAACCGATGCTCGTAACTCTTCCAGTAGTCCTGCTATTAATTGATTTCTGGCCTCTCAATCGCTATCAGCATGAGGAACAAGAGCGTGGGATACGACAATTGTCAGGAAGGGCAATAGCCCTTATAAAAGAAAAAATCCCGTTCTTTCTCTGCTCAGTCATATCAGCGGTTGTGACCATTTACGCACAGAACAAGGGTGTGGTGATGGAAAATGTTTATACAGTGCCCTTCGGGCACAGCATTGAAAATGCCCTGATATCGTATGTAAAGTACATTGGAAAAACAATCTGGCCCCACGACCTGGCTGTTTTGTATCCCATGCCTTTGTCTTTCCCGCTCTGGCAGGTGGTCTGCTCGCTGCTCATCCTGCTTTTACTTTCCGCCGCGACTGTTTGGGCTGCGCGTCGATTCCCCTACCTAGCGGTGGGATGGTTCTGGTTCCTCATCACTCTTTTCCCCGTTATCGGTCTCATCCAGTTTGGAATGCAGTCCATGGCGGACCGCTATTCATATATCCCCGTGACAGGACTTTTCATCATGGTTGCATGGGGTGTACCTGATCTGACAAAGGGCTTGAAACGGAGGGAGGGCATTTTAGCGCTGCTTGCTGGTGCAGTTATAATCGCATCAGCCGCTTTAACGTGGCAACAACTTGGCTACTGGCGGGACAACATTTCTCTGTTTCAACATACGCTTCAAGTTACTAAGGACAATTATGTGATTATGAATAATCTGGGACTTGCTTTAGCCGAAAAGGGACAAGTGGATGCAGCGATCCAGGAATACCAGGAGGGACTTAGGATAAACCCCAATGTTGCGGATTTGCGTAACAACCTAGGAATTGCTTTAGCCGAAAAAGGTGACTTGGCTGGAGCGATGCAGGAGTACCGGGAGGCATTGCAAATAAGCCCTAATTACACGGATGCGCATAACAACCTGGGACTTGCTTTAGCTGGGGAAAGGGATCTTGATGCAGCGATCCAGGAATACCGGGAGGCTCTTCGTACAAGCCCCAATGACATGGAGGCGCATAACAATCTGGGACTTGCTTTAGCCGGGAAAGGGGATCTTGATGCAGCGATCCGGGAATACCGGGAGGCATTGCAGATAAGCCCAGATTTTGCGGCTGCGCACAACGACCTGGGGGTTGCTTTAGCCAGCAAAGGTGACCTTGACTCAGCGATTCAGGAATTCCAGGAGGTACTTAGGATAGACCCTAATGACATGAAGGCTCATAACAACTTGGGACTTGTTTTAGCCAGCAAAGGGGATCTTGATGCAGCGATCCAGGAGTACCAGGAGGCGCTTCGGATAAGCCCCAATGAGACGAATGTGCGCAATAATCTGGAAGACGCTCTTGCCCAAAAGAGGCTGCAAGACAGGGCCAAGAAATAGCTGCTACGGGTTCTTCGATTGAGTGGACTCTCGCGCCAAGGATTTACAAAAACCTTGGGATGGAACGCGGCGCTGCAATTACGAGTTTTCACATGACTGTCACTAAAAAGGGCAGATTGTTACGAATTTAGATGGATTTTCGTGGGCTCGGACCCACACAATAGCTGGGATAGCTAGCTGATATTAGTAAGATTTTTTTGAGCTTAAGTGGCTTGCCAACTTCTTGCCGAAACTGCGCAGAGGGTTTTCGATAAGCATAAAGGAAATAAAAGAAAAAATGCCCACGCTTATTGAAAGGATGAGATAAGCGGACAGACCGCTGAGCGCCAGTCCAGTTTTGTCAAACACCAGGAGGAAAAAATTGTGGAAAAGATACACGCCATAGCTGATGCTGCCAACAGCTATAAAAAGCGAAGAAAACGCTATTTTTTTTTCGTGAAAGATGACCAGCAGTGAGAACAGTACCAAGGCAAACCCAATGGCACAAAGCGTCGAAAAGAAAGCCGTGAGGACGAGGTGATTTTCAATCCCGTTGTCTCCATGCGCTACAAAGAAAATTCCGAGCGCGGTCAAAAGAGAGACGCCAGCCACCAAGGGAACCAACGTGGCAAGCAACCCAATATTTTTTTTGGAAAAATATTCGTATAATGAATACAGGACAATGCCGACAGCAAACTCAGGGGCCGTGCCAGGCAAATGGAACCCCAAAATTTTATACACGTTGAATGATGAACTGCCCTTCGCTCCAAGGGCCAGAAGAAACTTCAGTCCTAGAGTAACAGGAAGCAAAATCAGAAGACTCTTCACTCCGTACTTCTTCCTGAGCATACCCAGTAACGGGATTGATATGTAGAATTCAACTTCGGGAGGTAGGCTCCAGTACGCTGCATTGAAATAAAGCGCTTCAGTCTTAGAGGTGGTAGTCTGCAGGAAAAAAAGGTGTTTAATAAAGAACAAGAGCTCCCGCGGGTCATGCTGGACAACAAAATAATAAAGGATCAGGGAAAAAAGATAAAGTGGATAAATCCTGAAAAACCTTTTGACTGCAAATGATGTGAGATTGGTATCCTTAGAAAGGATAGTCGGGGCGAAGACAAAGCCGCTGATCACAAAAAAAAGATAGACACCTGTCCAAAAGAAATTCAGTATGCATCTGTCCTGACAAAGAAAGCGGGCATAGTGAGTGTTTAAAACCATCCACGCGCCTACCGCCCTGAAGAGTTCGATGATAGGATTCACGCTTTTATATCCATCAAGATCAAAACCATTAACTCAGGTTGCGACAACGCGGCACTGAACCAGAATTTGTCATCAATACTGTGCGGGATGAGTGTCCTCGTATCTCTAGAACCTTGGAAAGCTAATATTTATGATAAGTCAATAGGTTTCATATAGTCAATTTTGAGCAAAAACTGGTGAACTTCCTCCTTTTTCCAATAGTCAGCTGCATAGGCATTGTGATCAGTCCAAGCTGAAGAAGGTTGACGCATTGGCGTGCATGATTGTTAGAATAGAATTACGAACTGGTTTCCAATGCCCAAGGCCCTTTATATTCATATACCATTCTGTATCAAGAAGTGCTGGTATTGTGACTTCTATTCTATTTTAGCGCCACCCCCCTTAAGGACAAGATATGTTGATGCGCTCTGCAAAGAGATTGGCCTCAGAGAACCGTCACTTTCTGTCCTGAAGTCAGTTTATATTGGCGGGGGGACTCCGACTACCCTCTCAATCGGGGCTATTTCTCAGATTCTGGCTGCAGTTAAAGAACGTGCTCTGATCAGCCCGCATGCTGAGATCAGTATCGAGGCGAATCCGGGAACGATGACGCAAGACAAGGCAGACAATCTGCTTTCACTAGGGATAAATAGGGTAAGTCTTGGAATCCAATCTCTTATCGATAGCGAACTAAAGCTGCTTGGGCGCAGTCACAATGCCGATGATGCAGTCAGGGCTGCTGAAACCATCAGAAAGGCGGGGTTCACTAATGTCTCGATTGATTTAATCTATGGAATACCAGGGCAGGGCCCGGAAGAGTGGCAATATACCCTTCGAAAGGCTATCGAGCTCTGTCCTGATCATATTTCGGCATATGAACTTACCCTCGAAGAGAAGACGCCTCTCTATAGAGCTTCAGAGAAAGGGCAAATAACCCTGCCGGATGAGCCAAGTATAGTTGAGATGTATCTCAAGGGTATCGATACGCTGGCTGATCATGGGTACGTTCATTATGAAATCTCCAACTTCGCCAAGCCGGGTTTTCAGTGCGGGCACAACCTCAATTACTGGAACAGGGGTGAGTATATCGGTATCGGGGCAGGGGCGCACTCCTTCATAAATGGCACAAGGACTGCTCACGCAAAGGACGTAGTTCATTATATAGAGAGTATAGAGCGCGGCAGCCTTCCGATAACCGAGCGTTTTGCAATAAGAGGAGATGATGAGTTTAACGAGATGGTCTTTCTCGGCTTGAGAAAGACCGAAGGGATCGATCTTAGAGCAGTTCCCGAAGGTAAAAAAGCGTCAATATACAAGGCCGTGAGCATGCTTTCGGCCCACGGCCTTGTGGAAATACAAAACGATCATCTGAGACTCACCAGGAAAGGACTGCTTCTCAGTAATGAGGTCATTGTACGGGTATCGTTATGAACTGATATGCTCCCTCCCTCACAATCGTCAGCAGTATCGTCTCATTCTTTTGTATCGTAGAAATGACGCTGTTATATTCCTTCGCATTTGCAATTGGCTTTCTGTTGACTTCGGTTATTATATCACCCTTCGTGAGAATGCCGGCAGATGGGCTCTCTTCATCTACATTATTCACGATGACACCTTTTATCTTCTTCGTGATATTAAGGCTCTGTAGGATCTCCTCAGAAAGGTCTTGTACCGATACACCCTTGAGCGCATTTTCGATCTGCTCACCCGTTAACGCCTGCAGATCCGCGGGCAGTTCCCCGATAGTGAGGGTTAACGTCAGAGGCTTGCCGTCTCTAATGATTTTGATTTTGACTTCTTTACCCGGTCTTGTTGACGCTACCATATTTTTCAACTGAAAGGGGCCGTCAATTTTTTTGCCATCATATTCTATGATGATATCGCCTCTTTTGAGACCTCCCTTTTCAGCAGGGCCACCGTCTACAACATCCGCAAGCAAAGCGCCCTTGTCTTCTTTCAAGTTGAACTGTTTTGCGAGCTCAGCATTAAGGGGCTGTATCTGGACACCAAGCCATCCCCTTACCACCTTGCCCTGAGTGATTATACTTTCCATCACACTCCTGAGCATATTTGACGGGATGGCAAACCCAATGCCCTGGTAACCTCCGCTTGTGCTGAAAATGGCATTGTTGATACCGATCAACTCTCCTTTCGCGTTCACGAGGGCGCCGCCTGAGTTACCGGGGTTGATGGCCGCGTCTGTCTGTATAAAGTCCTCGTAATCTGATATGCCAAGGCCCACCCTTCCAAGAGCGCTTATGATACCCATGGTTACAGTCTGCTTCAAACCATAGGGCTGACCAATTGCGAGAACGACTTCGCCAACCCTTAATTTGTCAGAGTCTGCCCAGGGGATCGTCGGAAGGTTTGTTTCGGCGATTTTTATCACGGCTATGTCCGACCTTTCATCTGAGCCGACTACCGTACCCTTGTATTCCCTGTTATCGGTTAGCTTCACGAGAATATCCTCAGCGCCTTTGATCACATGATTACAAGTCAGTATGTATCCATCTGCTGTTGCGAGCACACCGGACCCGAGATTAGACACTTTCCTCTTTTGCGGTGCGTTTTGACCTTCGCCGAAGAATCTCTTAAAGAGAGGATCATCAAAAAAGGGATGGCGCTGGGTCTTCACGGTCTTGGAAGTTGCTATATTGACAATGGCAGGTTTCACCTGTTCGGCCACATTTGCCAGGGCAGTGCTGAATTTTGTGAGGATCCCTGATTCATCATCAGCCTTTTTTGCCATCGTTACTGCGGGCATCAGAAGGGCGCACAATAACACTATGACCATTGTTTCTAGAAAGACTTTGCTCATTCGGGCTGCGCTTTTTCGTTTACTATATTCCATGACTCCTCCATATCAAGATTTTAAAGGCTTTACTTCAAATTTTAATACTCTCTGGGTGGTTTTATCAACTTTGAAGCGTTCATCAACCCTGTATCCCATGATCCATACAATGTCATTTTTGTTTACCAAGAGGGGTACATGGTCCCTCTCATCTCGAGGTATCTTCTCATCAACAAAAAAGTCTTGAAGCTTTTTCCTCTTTCCCAATCCAAGGGGATAAAAGAAGTCACCCGGCAGGCGAGCCCTAATGAGCATGGGAAAGCTCGTTTTGTCCACATCGATGACAGCTAGTTTCTTCCCGTCTCCGTATGTATCTACTTCTTCACGCGGCACAATTGTTGTATGGAAGGCGAGAGAGGATTCCTTTAATATCAGATCTCCCGGGCCTTCCATGAGGTAGTGAGGAAGTTTGTAAGGCTTTTCGGACGTAATGGTGAGGGTTGAATAACGTTTAATGATCCGAACGTCTTGGGGCAGGTAGATTCTGTCTCCTGAGGCCCCCGACTTTATGAGCGTTATAATCTCCTCAATGTGTGTGAAGCTTATTCCGCGAAGTCCCCTTGTCTCATCGATGGCGCGGCGCAAGACTCGCCTTAGCAAAACGGTGTCCATTGACTCTAAGGGCCTTAAGAAAAGATCGATCATCGTCTCTGTTTTCCTGCTTATAAGCCTCATCAGCGTTTTTGTCACCATTATTTCGAAGTACCGTTCTTCATCTCTGAAGAGATCAGCTGTCCTTGAAATTGTCTTAATGATGTTCCTGTCCATCTTCTTGATCGATGGGATGATCAGATGTCTGATCTTGTTTCTCATATATTCATTCCCGAGGTTTGATGTGTCCACAATGAAACCGATGCCCTCGGCCTGCAGGAAGTTCTCAATCTCCTTCTTCTCGACCTCTATCAAAGGCCTGACAATGTTCTTGCGGACGGGCGGTATGCCGGCCAATCCTGATGGGCCAGAGCCTCTAAAAAGCCTCATTAGGACGGTTTCCGCCTGGTCGTCAGCATTATGCCCGAGAGCGATTTTGTTTGCATGTATTTGAGATGAAATTTCGCGAAAGGCATTGTACCTTAGTTCTCTTGCTGCTTCCTGTTTGTTGATCCCTTCGACTTTTGCGTGAGAACGGACACTGATACACCTGATGGAGCATTCTATCCCGAGAGAGCCGCAAAGCTCCTTACAGAATTCTATTTCTGAAGGAGTTTCATCGGGTCTCAGTCCATGGTCTATGTAAGCCCCGTGCAAGGTATAGGCAGATTTGGTTTTGAGGTGATTAAGAATGGTAAGCAGGCAAACGGAGTCCGGCCCCCCTGAAAGACCTATGAGTATCAGGTCATTTTCCGATAACATGGCATACTTCTGTATGGTATGCTGTACTTTTTCGATCAGTTGCATTTTTTGTAAACCCGACAGTCTTAATCTAACAACAACCCCAGACCGTGGACAGCAGCGGCGCTCGTATCCTATAACCTAACAATAATAAAAGATTATTTACAATAACCGATAGAGGCATTTCTTTCAGTGATTGTAATAAAGCGGTACATGATTTTTTTGCCCGACTGACAACGACGAAGGAAGTGCAATTTTTTTGCGCGCGAATAGTGGCGTCGAGAGCGGTGGAAAAAGTGTCTACCTGCCAAAGCTCACAGCCACGAAAGAAAACGACTCATAGCGCCTGCCCGCAGGGTAATTGACTCATATATTTGCAGCATTGGTAAAAGAGATTGCCGTTATTCTCTAAAGAGCACCATCCATTCTTCAAACCGCCTTAATTTCTCATTCCCAAAGCGCCCGATCATGTCCTTTATTTCGCGGACACTTTTTTCCTGAGTGACGCTAGGTTCTGCCTTTGAATAGAATTTGTCCGCGAAACAGATTATCTTCTCCTCAAGACTCAATGGCATCATGTCCCTCTTTGGCAGAGGCAACTCATTAATGTCAATGTCATCAGTTGTTATTCCGATGCCCACGTGCCTCTCGCATACCAGAGCATGTCTTGGAAGGCCTTCGTTATCCAATAGCTCCTTTCCCAAGTATCCATGGCAAATATATGGATGGATCCCATGACACCCTATTTTTGGAGAATAAGTCATGAAAATTCCTATATCATGGAGCATGGACGCTTCCTCAATGAAGTCAGTGTCAGGATGTAACTTCGGCAGCCTGTCAGCAATCAGGAGGGCCTTTTGCGTCACGAGCTTACTGTGATGCAGCAATAGCCTGTAGGCCTTTGAATCAGGATGATAATATCTCTCAATAATTTTGATGACATCCATAGGTCATTATAATATAATGATTCTATGGAACTTACGACAAATGCCTTGACCGTTCTTCGCGCGCGATACCTCCTGAAGGATGAAAGAGGCTTGGTGACAGAAACTCCGGATGAAATGTGCAGGCGAGTTGCCCGAAATATAGCCGGGGC
>JBKQMP010000204.1:0-7514 GCA_052146665.1 Dissulfurispiraceae bacterium | reverse complement strand
TCATCGAACTACTCCTTTAATCTCCGCTTGCGCGGGTAATGTGTGCCTTGGCAATGTTATCCGGCGGTTTGTGTGCGGACAGCACTGGCTTTATACCCTTACGCCTGTTTAACTGTCCGCCGCAGAGCCCGGGACTGGCGAGCATCCCGGGGTGCCTATGTATTCGCCGGTAACGTAGTGGTTCATACTAACCTCACTGAGCCTGGTCAACTGAGCTCTCACAAGCTCCGCCCTTTAGGGCGGGGTAGTTGATCATCTAGTCTACTGAACAAAAATAATGATAGTCAACCCGCCGGATTCCTTGTCAGATTTGGCCTGCCACTGAATTTCCTTAAGGTCTGACACTGTGAGGCGTTGGGTGCTTGCACTTTTTTTAATCTTGTCCATTGGCAAAAGAGCACTCAGGGATTGATGATCGGAAAGAGTTTGTCATATGTGTCCAGGATATGCTCAGGGATCACCCTGACCTCCCCGATGATTGTCATGAAATTCGTGTCGCCGCCCCACCGTGGGACTATATGGATATGGATGTGTTCCTCTATCCCTGCCCCTGCCACGACTCCGAGATTAATGCCGATATTGAACCCCTCCGGACTGAAGGCTTTCTTGAGGCAGTCAACTGCATACCTCGTGGATTTCATGAGTTCAAACATTACAGTCTCACTCAGACCGTCAAAGGAATTAGTGTGAAAATAAGGAACCACCATGAGGTGCCCGTTGTTATAGGGATATTTGTTCATGATGACATAGGTATGTTCTGCCCTGTGCAGGATCAGATTATCTCTGTCATTTTTTTCTTTCGGTTTATAACAGAAAAGACAGTCGCTCTCTTTTTCCGAAAGAATGTATTCCATTCTCCACGGTGCCCATATGGTCTTCATGATGTCCCGTCCCCTAGCGTCAGTTTTTTTATCACTGCCTGCGCGTCCTCCCATGTGAGCCATTTATCCTTCGGATTCCTCAGCAGGTATGCGGGATGAAAAGTGGGCATCAGAGGGATATTTTTAGAGCCCGCCCCATACTCGTAGAACTGCCCCCTCGTCCGTGAAATTGAAAACTTGCTCATGCTGACCGTTATTCCCAAAAGCTTGTGCCCCGATACTCTTCCGAGGGACATTATCACCTCGGGCGATATTATTTCTATCTGTTTGCAGAGGAACGGGTAGCATGTCGCTATTTCGTCTTCCTGCGGGTCCCGATTTGACGGAGGCCTGCACTTGACAATATTGCCGATGTAAACATCAGACCGCTGAAACCCCATCTTCTCAATGAGCCTCGTGAGAAGCTGCCCGGCCTCCCCCACGAATGGCCTTGCCTGAATGTCCTCTTCCCGTCCCGGCGCCTCCCCGATCAGCATCAGCCGGGCATTTACGCTGCCCTCGCCAAATACGATATGCGTCCTTCCCTGACAGAGCTTGCACCGCCGGCAATCGCCTATCTCCGTCCTGACCGCCTCGAGCTCAGCCTCTTTATCGGATGATGAGCGACGTGGCGCCTGGGCCTCAGCTCCCGACGCAAGTCCACTGGGCTTCGCAACTGGTACGTCGGGATTTGCGGTCGCACCGGGTTCTATCATGATTGGCAACTCAGCAAAACCGAACGCCTGATATAATTCAAGGACGGCTCTTATGTTTTCAGTCAATTCTTCGTTCATGGGTTTCACACCAAGGGGTACCGGACAGCGCGACTGTCCTATCGTTCACCCCATTTCAGCTTATTCCTTAAGATCTGGAAGTAATCACGCTGGCACGGGATAAGAAACATCGCCTTATATAGAGATTTCACAACTTTGACCGTGTCGTTCTTTTTCAGGGAGAACCCTACCTGACCGTCGAGGGTGAGATAGACGTCCTCGCTGTCTGATCTCAGGATGGCATCGATAGTGACGCTGTCAGGCAGTACAATGGGCCTGTTGGTCAGGGTGTGTGGGCAGATAGGCGTCATCACAATGCTATTGAGGGTTGGATACAGGATCGGTCCTCCGGCTGACAGGGAATAGGCGGTTGAGCCCGTGGGAGTCGAGATGATCAGACCATCCGCTTTCAATGTGTTCACATAGTAAGCATCAATATGAGTCTCAAGTTCAATCACCCTTGCCAGCGCCCCCTTGTTGATAACCACGTCATTGAGTACCCTAAAGTCCGCTATCTTTTCCCCGCCGCGGTAAACGAGAGATTCAAGCATTATTCTCTCTTCCATAGGGCAGCCGCCCGAGAAAACCGATTCCAGGACATCATACAGGTCATCCCTGTTGACCTCCGTGATGAAACCGAGCCCCCCCAGGTTGACACCGAGTATGGGGACGGCCCTGTCACCGATGAGCCTCGCAGCCCCAAGCATCGTGCCGTCACCGCCAAGGACGATGATTACGTCCGCCGATGACACTATCTGGTCTCTTGGGTATCCCGTTGTCTGGAATATCTCTGCTATCTCTGACTCAAGAAAAACAGTAAACCCCTTCTTCCTCAGCCAAGGCTGGAGTTCCCTGATTATCTCAATCGGCTCAGTTTTTCCCCTCTTGCATATGATGCCGACGTTTTCCATCCTAGCGCGCAAAGGCGCTGCCTCCGCCATCGTTTGATTACCGGTTTATAACATGCATTAGATTCATTGCATGCCCTCAATCGTTACTTTTCTTGATTCCTGATCAATATATTCCATCGTAACCTTGACGGCATCCCCGAAATCATTGGGGAGCCGGTCGGCCCACTCGACGACCGCGAAGCCGTCGCCGTCTATGTATTCCCATACCCCTGCCGCCTCAATGTCATCTGCACCCTCCAACCTGTAGAGGTCGATATGGTAAAACCGGGGCGATGATTCATACTCCGCCACTATCACAAAGCTTGCGCTGCACACCACATCTTTTGGGATGCCAAAGGCCCCCGCTATCCCTTTGACCATGGTGGTCTTGCCGGCCCCGAGGTCTCCGTAGAGAAGGACCGTTTTTATCTTTTCCTGGTTCTTCAGAAAAATGCCAAGCTTATACCCCAGGTCCTCAGTTTCCTGCGCGGATCTGCTGATCATACCGGCAGGATTGGCTCCATGGAATTCTTCACTTAACGCTATTTTCCCCTCTTTGACCATGGCCGCTCTCTATGAGCTCCCTTTCCTGATGCCTTCTATCAGGTCGATCTTGCCGATAATACCCTGTATCTTTTTGCCCTCCACGACCGGGATGAGATGCACCTTTTTATCGTGCATAATTGTGGCTATGTCTTCTGCCGATGTATCACCAGTCACGGTTATCGGCTTTTTTGAGCATATGTCATCCACGATGACCCCAGCCATCTTCCTGATCTCCTCTTCCAGCTTGCTCTGACTCTCAATCATGATAAAGGCATCGAAGAGCCTCACCACCGTCGGGATGTGGAGCCTCCTATTCTGCGTAATAAGGTCGTTTTCCGTGACTATGCCGACAAGATCCCCTTGCTCATCAACGACGGGCGCGCCACTAATTCGGTGCTCTATCAGAAGGTGCGCAAGTTCTTCAATGGTAGTGGTTGGTTTGACGGTTATGACATCCCTTGTCATTATATCCTTTGCCTTTAACATCTTTTCTCCTTTGCGTCATTGATAGATTCTATCTTCGATTAACACATGCAGAAGTGAAAAGCTCATCGCTCTCATAAAATAAGGACACCGAAATGATATATTATACATCATTTTGCCTCAACTGCAGCGTATGTTTCCGAAACAGCGGGTTCTCTCGAAAGTTGTGCGTGGGTGGCTGATTAATGCAGTTTCCAGTTTTCCATTTTTTGATGATCTCCTAAGGAAGTATAGACCCTGACGTCATATCCTTGAAGCACGCGTGAAACGAAAATATCAACTGCATCGAATAGCCCATCATAAAGCAGTCTAGCACCATCCGTTTTTTGCCGCAAAGCGTCAACAGAGAAAGGGCCTTCATCTAAACGCAATGACGAAATAATGTGGCGTTTAAGGCCCGCTTTAAAGACAATGATCCAGTGTCCCTTCACGGATCAGCTTTTCATCGGCACATACTGATCCAAGATATCATTAATCAGATAGCAGTCGTTTCTCCCACAAGTCCTTTTTGATAAGGAAAGATGGTCTGCGAGGAGGTGGTCATTTGAACCACGCCTAGATCCACGATATGGCTGATATTTTGCAAGACGCCAAGATGCCGGATTGGTGTTAAGAAACATCCACAATTCGCCGGTGAAAATTACCCCTATCGTTTTCTGCTACGAGACCTCAGAATGATCATTGCTTGCGCGAGGGTCCCGCCCACAGTATCGATAAGGACATCCACGGCAGAGCAGGTTCGCTGTACCGTGAAGGATTGGTGAATCTCATCTGCTGCTGCAAAGAGCACCACGACAATGACGGCGTACGCAGCCCACTGCAGCACGCCCAACCCCTGTAAGGATCCACGGAAAGCGCGGAAAAGCAAAACTCCAAGGATAAAATACTCCCCGACATGAGCGCTCTTTCTGATCAGCGTATGAAGCATATCTAAGGTCTGCGGCGGCGTTTCTGGCAGCAAAAAACGGAGCGCCGGCACGATGAGCTGCGAAGTGTTTTGCGGGGAGAACGTGTCGGTAGACAACCAGGAGATGACCCCCATCCAGATGATCACCGGCAACCAGTAGTATACATATTTATTTAACATCATCCTATATATCCCAGACCACCAGACTGCGCGACAATCAAAGAAGCCGCCACTTCCAAAAAAAATTGACCACGAAAAAAATAAACCTCCAACGAATAGGCGTGGTCCAGAGTATCACAGAAAACCGATGAACCCGGCCTGCCTTCCAGTAGTTCCTTTTGAGTAACGGTAGGAATAGTATTTCTCAGGACGGCAGGAGGTGCACTCATCCGATATCCATATATTTCTTGAGGGCACTCCCAATGATACCGCCTGGCATTTATTGGCGGCAGACAGGTCCAGACAGTATTTTTGACCTTTCTTCAGCAAGTACTCCCCTTCGCCCGTCGCTCTCCTTATCACCTCAATTACCTCCGGTCCAACCTCGTAGCAGCACAACCCTATGCTCGGACCAATGGCGATTGCCATATCCGAGGGCGAGGAGCAAAACTTCTCAGACATTTTGCTTATCGTCTTCTTCAGGATTCCCCCTGCAGTGCCTTTCCAGCCCGCATGAACAACGCCTATAGCGCCTTTGTTCCCCTCATGCAAGAGAATCGGAACACAGTCTGCAACTTGAACGCCGATAAGAACTCCCCTCCTGCGTGTGATCACGGCATCCGCTATTTGCGGCTTAAGATCATAACCCAGCACCATTACCCTGTCTGTATGCTCCTGGATGGGAAGATAGATATGAGACAGGGGCACTTTGACCATCTTTGAAAGGGCCTTTAAGTCCCCGTCTACCGCCTTTGTCGTGAAAAATCCCCTCACCTCACGGCTCTTAAATATATCCGGGACTACAGTATCAGAGGTCATGCTCAAAGCTGTCACAGCGACAGTGAAGAGAAGGCATCAGGCAGACTTTCAATTATATCACTGGCGAGAAGGGAATATTCCCCTTTTGCCTTGGCGGCCATGTCCCCCGCCAACCCATGAAGATATACACCCACTACTGACGCATGAACAGGCTCTAGTCCTTGCCCTAAAAGAGAGGCGATGATCCCGGTCAACACATCACCTGAGCCCCCGGTGGCCATGCCGGGGTTGCCGGTCGAGTTAATGAAGGCATTGCCTTCCAAATCAGCAACTATAGTCGGTACGCCCTTCAAGACAAGACAGGTACCGGTTTCCTTGGAAAAAGAGATCGCCGTATTTATCCTGTCTCTTTCTATATCCTTTATGCTGAGGCCCTTGTCCTTTATCAGCCTGTTCATCTCCCCCGGGTGGGGCGTAAGGACCAGCGGCGAGCTTGCGGATTTTAGCATCGCCCGGTTTCCTTCAAGGGCATTTATCCCGTCTGCATCGATCACCATCGGCACTGGGGTGTGCTCGACAAGTTCAGCCATGATCTCAACAGTATCCGCGGATACCCCTATTCCAGGGCCTATGGCGATCACATCGATCTTTTGATCAATAAAATTCAGGATCTTATCGACTGCGTCACCGGACAGCGTGCCTTTGCCGGTATCCGGCAACGGCAAGGTCATCTCATCAGTGACCCTCCCCTGAAAAACGTCCATGAGGGACTCAGGGACGCCTATCGTCACAAGGCCAGAACCGCTCCTGAGGCAGGAGCGGGCGGCCAGAAGCGCAGCACCCGTCTTCCCCTTCGATCCCGCTACGACCAGCACATGGCCGTAATCACCCTTCTGGGAATACCTCAGCCTAGGCCTGATTAAGCTGGACACGCCATCCCGCTCAATCAGGCCGGTTCTTAACGCATCTGAAGTCAGAAGATGTGCGGGAAATCCGATATCTTCTACGAAAAGCCGGCCTGTGTAGGCCGCGCCTGGATAGAGGAGGTGGCCCCTCTTGGGCAGACCGAAAGTCACTGTAAAGGTCGCCTTTATCGCTTCTCCGAGGATCTCTCCCGTATCAGATGAGATTCCTGACGGCATGTCAACTGATATGACGGGCACCCCTGACCTATTGACAGCGGCAAATATATCTGCCAGGCCCCCGCTCACTGACCTGCTGAGGCCGGTCCCGAGAACCGCGTCCACAATCACTGCGCCGTGCAGCTCCCTGTCATTTATTACCTGGGGGAATTCAACGGGAACACCGATCTTACCGGCTATCTGGAGCTGCACTCTACAGTCAGCACTGAGGGACTCCTTTTTTGCCAGCATCAGGACCTTCAGGTTGTATCCGCAGTTGTGGAGGTCTCTTGCCACGACAAGCCCGTCCCCCCCATTGTTTCCGCCCCCGCAGAGAACAACCGCCTTCCTCTGATGACAGAGCTCTCTTACCTTAGAGGCGACAGCAAGCCCCGCTCTCTCCATCAGGACTATCCCCGGGATGCCATATTCCTCAAAAGTAACCCTATCTATCTCCCGCATCTCCTGCGCGGTCACAACCTTCATCGTTCTCACCTTCTTATCTCCGTGGTTAAGACCTGTGAGGGTCCACAAGTTATGGTGATCAGCAAATGTAAAATGCCGACTCTTAAGTGTATTATAACACCAAAATCGGCCTTGACGTCTCGCTGTTGACGGATTTCTCAACAGCAGGCTTCAACGTTCCGCTGGGACACCGAAAGACCCGGCACAAAATTGCTTACTCCTCGCGGATCCGGGCTACTAAATGCCGACGCAGAGCATCTAACAATTCTCTTGATTGAAGCACTCCCCTTTCCATGGATGGCCATCATCTGAGTCTGAAAAAACACATTAGCTCTATATCTTTTTTTGTCAGCGTTATTATGATCCCGAGCGCATTAAACAGCGGCTGGTGAAGCTTCTGAAGGGCCGCCTTCCACGCACATATTTATTCATTCTACCGTGTAACCATTTCAAAAAAAAATAACTATGCAAAAAAATAAAAATGTGTCAGAATATATTACAGATATGTGACTCGTTTGAATTGAAGTCTTAGCAGATTTCAGTCAAATCAA
>JBKQMP010000203.1:0-6110 GCA_052146665.1 Dissulfurispiraceae bacterium | reverse complement strand
CTCCCTTCCGTGAAGCAGGAACCAGCGGGAAAGCGTGAGCTAGTACCGCCCCAAAAGTATTTGGGAATCATTGCCATTTAGGGCGGTGAGGATGTCAATTAACATAAATTTCTCAACTCTCGCATGCCAGAATGGGAGATGCCGGCAAACTGCGGTACCGTTAGTGGCTGCAACCTCCTCCTTCGCTATGGCCTTCGCAAGTGTGCTGAAGTGTGAGTTCCGCAACTGAATGTGTCTTCAGCAGTTCCAGATTTTCTTTTATTGTGGAACCGGCTGCCTTAAAGACTTTGATGCCGGATTGATTCAACGTGCTCAGTGCACCTGCGCCGATGCCGCCCACAATAATGGCATCAACCTTCTGACCTTTGAGGGCCATGATCGGATTGCAGGCGCCATGGGCATGGTGCTCGTCCCTATTATAAACGGGTGTTACGATATCTGATGCCGTATCCACAACGAGAAATAATGGCGCTGAGCCGAAATGATTGTACACTTTGCTGTCCAATCCTTGATCCATCTGCACCGGGAAACATAGTTTCATGCGTGATCCTCCGTATTCTGATTTTAAGCATATGCTCATTATAGAAAACTCGGCACAGAGGTGTCAAGGGAAACGGTAAACTTCCATTATTGTATTTGACATCAGAGTCAGGGTATGCTACTAGAGATATAAGCTGCAGTCCGCCCTTCTTGATAAACGAGGAGCCAGGGATGTTTGAGAGTAAAGACCTTCACTATTCGTTGATACAAAACTGCTCAGATGTCATCACAATTCTTAAGACCGACGGAACCATATCCTATATAAGCCCATCAATTGAGCGGGTATTGGGATACCGGCCTGATGAGCTCATTGGAAAAAATGCCTTTGAAATGATTCATCCGGAAGATTTGCCGAAGGTCAAGGATGCCTTTATGCAGCTTGTGCAGACCCCGAATGCTCAATTGTCTGTGGAGTATAGGTTTAAGCACAAGGATAACTCATGGCGAACGGTCGAATCCACCGGCAGCAATCAACTGAGCAACAGTATTATTGAGGGAATCATAGTCAATTCTCGCGATATCACAGAACGTCAAAGGGCAGAGGAATTACTACGGGAGGCCTATAAGAAGGCCGAGGACGAGAAGGCAAAAACGGAGGCAATCATAGCTGCCATCAGTGATGGAATCAGCATTCAAGACACCACATTTAGGGTGCTATATCAAAATCAGGTTCACAAAAATCTGGTGGAAGGAGACAAGAGAGGCGAATATTGTTACCTGGCATATGCTAAGAAGGACGATGTTTGCGACGAATGCCCTATGGCGCAGTCTTTCAAGGATGGAAAGACACATACAGTGGAAAGAACTTCAGTCTGGGATGAAGATGTGAGGCACGTTGAGATTAAGACATCGCCCTTAAAGGATTCACAGGGAAATATCATAGGAGGTCTCGAGGTAGTAAGGGACATAACTGCGAGCAAAGTGGCGGAAGAAAGATTACGGGAGAGTGAGGAGAAATTCCGCCGGATCTTTGAAGACGGTCCCCTTGGCATGATGATCGCTGCCCCCGACTACAGAATCGTCAAAGCCAATAAGGCGTTTTGCAATATGTTAGGTTATGCTGAAGAGGAACTCGTCGGTTTTGGCATTGAAGACCTTACCTATGGGGAGGACAGGGAAAAGAGCACGACCCTGTCAAGGCAACTTCTTGAAGGGAAAATCCCGCTTTTCGGACTTGAGAAGCGATATGTCAAGAAGACCGGTCAAATTATCTGGGTTAATCTCACGGTTACCACGATTCATGCCGAGGATGGCAGGGTGCTCTATGCCCTTGGCATGATTGAGGATGTGAGCGAGCGCAAGATTGCCGAGCAGGAAAGGGAAAAAATCATTCTCGAACTTCAACACGCGTTGCAGAACATTAAGACCCTGAAAGGCTTGCTGCCAATATGCGCCTGGTGCAGGAAGATAAGAGATGACAACGGTTATTGGAAAGAAGTCGAGCATTACATTAGAGAACATTCAGACGCATCATTCACTCACGGCATTTGCCCTGAATGTTTGAAGAGAGTCAACTTTCAGTCAAAGAACGATTTATTGTAAAATCCCGACAAAGATGAGCGATAGGGGCTGATTGCGGCTCTGTTGATCTCCTGATCGTACCCATCGATCACTCATTTCGTGAGCGCGAAGATTCTGCCTTTCAGGGCTTATCGGGAAGCGCCGTAAAACCGGGTCCTTCAGGTCGGGGATATAAGGCGTAAAGTTGAATGTCTTTTGGTATGGAATATATTAGGGGTATACTAATAGCATGCTGATACGCAAGGGCTTTAAGTACAGGCTCAAGCCTGACCGGTTCGAGGAAATGAATATGTCCAAGACCGCCGGCTGTAACCGTTTTGTCTGGAACACTATGCTGGCTATCCAGAAAGAGAGACTGGACAACGACCAGTCATGCCTCTCGTATAGCAAGATGGCTGCGGTGCTGATTGAGATGAAAGCAGAGTTTGAGTTTCTCAAAGAAGTGCATTCTCAAACACTACAGCAGACGCTCAAGGATTTGGATCGAGCCATCAAGGACGCATTCGACAAGAAGAGTCCCAAGAAGTTTCCCAGGTTCAGGAAGAAGTGGATCAATGAGCACTTCCGGTATCCGCAGGGCTTTAAGCTCAACGACAATGTAGTGTATCTGCCCAAGGTGGGCTGGCTGCCGTACTTCAAGAGCCGGGATGTAGAAGGCACTCCCAAGAACGTCACGATCTCACGGAACGGCAAGCACTGGGCTGTGTCCATACAGACTGAGATAGAGATTGCAACGCCTGAGCATCCGTCTGTCAGATCAGTCGGCATAGATATGGGGATTAAACGATTTGCCACACTGTCCGATGGCACATTTCACGAGCCGCTGAACAGTTTCAGGAAGTTGGAGGCAAGGCTTGCCTTGGCACAGCGGAAACTCTCAAAGAAGAGGTTGTATTCTCAGAACTGGCACAAGCAAAAGGCTGTTGTGAGCCGTATTCATGCCAACATTGCCAATGCCCGTAAAGACTATCTTCACAAAGTGAGCACCACCATAAGCGAAAACCAAGCTATGGTTGTGCTTGAAGATTTGCAGGTGGTCAATATGTCAGCGTCGGCAAAAGGCACCGTTGAACAGCCGGGCACTGAGGTGAAGCAGAAGTCAGGCCTCAACAAGGCTATTCTGGATCAGGGATGGGCTCAGTTTAGAAGGATGTTGGAATACAAACAAGTTTGGCGCGGCGGGCTCACGCTGGCAGTTCCACCCCAGCACACATCTCAGAAGTGTCCGGTATGCGGCTTTGTTCATGCTGACAACCGGAAGTCGCAGGCAGTATTCAGGTGTATCAACTGCGGCTACACCGCCAACGCGGATCATGTGGCGGCGATAAACATATTAGCGGCAGGGCATGCCGTGTTAGCCTGTGGAGAGTGCGGCTCGAAAAGCGCCTCTGTGAAGCGGGAACCTACCAGAGACAGTATGCAGGAGCTCAATGAGCCTGCTGCTGCTGTTTCCCCAGGGAATCATTGCCCTTTAGGGCGGTGAGGATGTCAAAAGTCGTCTTGCACATCTCGACAACTCGCAATATTAGGATAACACCTGCCAGCGCATCAGATCCCATGGGCTAAGAGAAAGCCATCTTTCAACTAGTGGTTGCGGGTCCCCAAGAATTCTTAAGATGTCGTGCTTTCTGCCCTTTTGAGCATTTTTTTGACTAAATCCTGTTTTAACTTCCATAACTTGTCGGTGAGAGAAACGTGATAGGTGTGGGGATTAACGAGGCGCTTGACGCCTGGGTCGAGTCTTTCCATATCCCGGATGCGCTTCTTCCTCATTTCTTCAATTGACGGAAGATCACAAGCCAGGCTACCTTCTTTTATGACATTAACAAGTATCGGTTCGATTTCTAAAATGTCTTCTTTTTCAAGGTATCTGAATTTGGCCGGATCCGTGTGGTGATGAAGGGCGATGTGATCGTCTCCGGCCGGCGTTTCCTCATCGGTACCTATAAGGTCCGCCACAGCCAGGTTCCTTTTGTCATAGATTCGCCATACACGCTTGGGCCCAGGATTCGGAATCTTCGTTGTCGTCTCCGATAACTTGATGGCCGGCGTCCATTGTCCCTGGTCCTTAATGCCAACAAGCTTGTAAACGCCATCCAGTGCCGAATCCCCTTTGGAGGTAATCAGGTGGGTGCCGACTCCATAGATGAACCTCTTGATAAGGCGATCAGGATCAACGCCATAATGGGGGGCCTCATACTGTATCTGGTTTATAATCTGCATTATGACGAGCTCGTCGAGGTTGTTCGACAGCACAATGCTGGTATCCGGGAACCCCGCGTCATCAAGCATCTTTGCGGCCCTGATGCTCAGATGAGCAAGATCGCCTGAATCCAGTCGGACGCCCACTGGTTCGTGCCCCGTGCGTCGTAGATGCTCAAAGACCTTGATGGCATTGGGAATCCCGCTTTCAAGGGTATTGACTGTATCCACGAGAAGAAGGCAGTCATCGGGGTAGATGTCCGCATAGGCCTTGAATGCGCCGAGTTCGCCTTCTCCCAGGGCCATAAAGACCTGCACCATGCTGTGCGCATGCGTTCCTTTGGGAGTAAAGCCAAGTATGTGGGACAATCCAAGATTTGAGGTGAAATCGGCCCCACCTATGAGAGCTGCACGTGCCCCGGCGTTGACGCCTTTTTCGTGCCCTCTCCTTGCGCCGAACTCGAGGACCGAGCCGCAGCGTCCTGCGTCTTTGACGCGTGCGGCCTTGGTGGCAATGAGCACTGGATAGTTCAATTGATTCAGGAGCGGGGTCTCGAGGATCTGGGCCATCGCAAGAGGGCCCTGGATGATATTAATCGGGACGTTTGCATGCACGACCCTTCCCTCGGGGATGGCAGACATGCTGATGCCTGAGAAATTGCCGTGCGCCCGAAGCCAGTTAAGGAAGTCATCGTCAAAGAGCCTCCTGCCTGTTTTGCCGGTTTGGCTCCGCAAGTAGTCGAGGTCGCGGTCGCGGAAGCTCACCTCCTGCATCCAGTCCAGAAACCAATGCAGCCCTGCATTGACGCAATAGCCTGCCTGATGGGCTCCGTAGTCTGGATACTTGCGGAAAGAATGGTCGAACTGGGCGGGCATCTCGTGCAGGCCCATCCGGTAATAGAGTTGGGCCATGGTGAGCTGGTACTCGTCCGTGAAAAGTATGCCCTCGGCGGTCAGCCTGTCAAATTCTTTCATGCGCGCGCGCTCCTGCCCCGTATCAGATTACAGCACCAGTCGCTAAGACCGGTATCTATAAGACGTTAACGCCGAGCACATTTTTCATGATCCGTAATGCGGCGTCATGGTCCTCCCTTAAAAGCCCGGCGACTGCGTCACTGGGGACTGACACCTTGTAGTCGAGCAGAACGGCCTCATATGCGGAAAATAATACGCATATGTGCGTTACGCATCCCGTTAATCTGATGCGATCTATACGCAGGGACTTCAGGATCTCATCGAGCTTTGTCCCGTGAAAGCCGGCATAGGTGGTCTTTTCAATAACAATATCACCATCCTGGGGTTTGATTTCATCGATTATCTCGGCCCCTTTGGTGCCTTTGACGCCATGAGGCGGCCATCCGAACTTGGAGAATTCTTTGTCCTTGGGGTCATGGGCCTCGACTATGTAGATTATTTGATCTCCGGCTTTTCGCGCCTTCTCAATCTCTCTCTTTATCGACGGGATTATCTTTCTCGTCTCAGGGACTTCAAGTGGGGCCCCCTCCCTGACAAAATCGTTCAGAATATCACAGATCAAAAGTGCTTCCCGTGCCATGATGCCTCCTGTGTCCCAGAAATCCTTTCTTCAAAGGTGTATTCCGAACTGTATATTTTTATTATATAACAAAAAAGCGATGTGCCGTTATGACCTAAGGACATTTCTTGCCAGGCAAAGAACACATTTTGCCACATCGCCGGGTGTCGGTCATCTGAACTGATGGCTGTGCATTCCCCCTGGTAGGCCACAGGCCGGGAGGGGGTTAAGCAGCCTGCAGCATAGGCATGTAGAGTGGACTGAGATACTTGATTTTCGATGCACTTAAATACATTATAGGAATATACGATAT
>JBKQMP010000202.1:0-5301 GCA_052146665.1 Dissulfurispiraceae bacterium | reverse complement strand
AACGGCTCAGATACTACCTTGGTAAGTTTGCCCGTACTCTGCGGCAACAATAGATGAACAAATAAAGAAAGGATTAATGCATGAGTATGACGAGTAAGTTTCAATGGCCCACGATGTTTTCAGGTTTGCATGGAATGAGGTGGGCCAATTTGCCCCGCGAGATCTCTGCTGGCATCACCCTGGCAGCCCTGATCATCCCCCTCAATATAGGATATGCGCAGATAGCCGGGTTACCGCCAGTTTGTGGCCTCTATGCGGGTATCATTCCACTTGCGATATTTGCCCTCTTCACCAGCTCGCGCCATGTCGTAGGAAGTCCCGATGCCCCTATTTCGGCGATTGTGGGGGCAATGCTTATTGGTTTTGCTCCGATAGGAGACCCGCTGCGACTGCAGTATGCCTTGGCCCTTGCTGTGATGTGCGGCCTGCTATTTTTTGTGTTTTGGTTTTTTCGACTGGCGTTTCTCGCCAATTTTCTATCCCGCGCGGTGTTGGCCGGCTTCATCACAGGTCTTGGGATCGAGGTGTTGACCAATCAGGTCAGAAGAATCCTCGGGGCTGTTCATGTGGGAGGGTCGGGACTGGAGGCATTTGTTCAGCAACTCCATGGTGCTATTGCAACTTCCGTTGACACCACGGGCTATTTTGTGGAAGTCATCGCCCTGTTTGAATCCATACCTCATGCGAATCTTTACTCCGTTGCGATCGGGTTGGGCGCTTTTGTTATTGTGCGCTTAATGAAAAGATATGCACCCAAGGTACCGGCAGCGTTGATAGCATTGGTCCTGACGACAGTCATCGTGGCCGTGTTAGGCTTGGACCAAAAAGGGGTTAAGGTGCTGGGTTCAATGCCATCGGGACTACCGTCCCTAACGTTACCCAATGTACCGATAGCGGACTACTTACGCTTGCTGCCCGGTGCCATGGCGGTGGTTGGCATCACTCTGTGCGAGGCATTGCTGCTCGTCCGCAGTTGCAGCCGAAAGCACAACACCAAGGCGGATGGTAACCAGGTGTTGTTTGCTTACGGCATGGCCAGTGTAGCCAGCGGGTTTACCGGTTCGTTGGTCTCAGGCCCCAGTGCCTCGCGCACCGCGGCAATGGACTCCGCGGGGTCCCGCACTCAGCTCTCAAGTCTGGTGGCGGCAGCAACGGTTGCGCTGGTAATGGTTTTCTTTACGGATAAATTGGCGTACCTGCCTACTGCGGCGTTGGCCGGGGTTGTTGCCAGTGCCGTATTGAATCTGATTGAAGTCGGGGAGTTTCGAGAATTGTGGCAGATGCGCCGGTCTGAATTCTGGGTTGCTGCCGTCTGTCTCATCAGCGTTCTTGTGTTTGGGCCATTACAGGCCGTCATCATTGCCTTTCTGCTTGCCACGATTGATTTGCTCCGTCGGGCGTCCCGGCCTGGAACTTGGGTGCTGCAGGAAGCACCGGACGGCAGTCATTTTGTTCCTGAGGAAACAGACCGTGTCCCTGATACTTCCGGGATAGTCATCTATCGTTTTGGCGCACCACTGTATTTCGCCAACGCCACTTTATTTGAGGAAGAGGTAGAGAGACTGGTCACGCAAGCCGCAACACCCGTCAGATGGTTTGTGCTGGATGCGGAAGCCATGGTTGATATTGACACCTCCGGCGAGCAAGTATTGCATCAAGTTCTGTCGAGTCTCGCCAAACGTGGTGTGACTGTTGCCCTAAGCCGTGCCAATCAGTCGACCTCTGCTTTGTTGGAGAGTTATCATCTGCTTAAATTTATTGGGGAAAACCGGTTGTATCCGACCAACCGCCATGCGATCGCGGCCTTTCGCAAGGAAACGGGGCAAGCGATGCCGATATGAGGAAAATGAGAATATCTGGCGACAGATAGAGTGGCTCAAAATACTAAAGGGGTTACCTGAAGTTAACAATAAATCTTAAAGGAGGTGAAATACGGGATAGCATGATGCTGTCCGGTCAGGTTTTAATACGCGGCACGATTGCCACTGTTCCGATCACAGATAATAACAAGGAGGAGAATAATCATGGCTAAGGAAACAAAAGTAAAAAGAACAGCTCCAAACATGGATGAAATTATTGCGAATGCAAAAAAAGCGGGCAAGCTGAAAACAGTTCCATTAAATTGGAAGGAAGTGTATTACACCAATTGTCCGCTGGTATCGGCCAGTAACGTGGACCAGGAACTGGGCTGGACCAAGGAAGAGTATAAGAAAATAGGTGTTCAGTACCTATATCTGCGTGCCCGCAAAGAGAACGACTGGTACCCGCACTATATCCATAATTTGGACAACATAATCCGTTTTGGTGGTCTCTTTCCACCGGTACATGTTCATGCAGATATCCGCAGAACCGTACTTCTGGGAGTGACACACGTGCCAAGTGAAGGTGGTGTGATGATGGTACGCTCCAGAGACGATATTTACAGAATGAGCGATCTGAAAGGGAAAAAGATTGGACTTTCAAGGAGCCAAAACAAAATCAAAACCGACTGGTGGGGCATTCAGGAAGAGCAGGGCATAGAGCTGATGTTACGAATGAATGACATGACTCGCAATGATGTTGAGATCGTGGAATTCCCTTATCCGGACGACTGGTATGACAATCCTGAAATGATGGGACCGGAAATGGAAAATCCGTCTGAATTATGGCTTCGCCGTGATCACAAACATGATTTGGCCTTCCGCCCTCTTGAAACGGCACTTGAAAAAGGAGTTATTGATGCCATGTACAGCCAAAGTAAAGTGCTTAGTATACTCTCAGAAACAACTGGCAAGTTTAAGTCAATAGAGGATCTTTCGCGGTATCCCGACTGGACCCTTCAGGTAGCCAATATACCCGCTGCCATTACATGTACAATGGAGATGGCTGAGAAGCATCCCGAGCTGGCGGTAACCTTTCTGAAAGGCATGATCAAAGCAGGACGTTGGGCCAATGAGCACAAGCACGCTGCAGCAGCCATTCTGGATAAACAGACTTTCTATCGTGACGTAGAAGATACTTATGAAGGGATCAGACGCGTTGATATGGTGCCCAACCTGTCGCCCCAGAACCTCGTTTCGGTTGAAATTGGCAAGGACTTCATGCTGAGCCATGGCTACATCAAGAACGACTTCGATGTGAAAAAGTGGGCTGCACCGGAATTCCTGGAGCAGGCGGCAAAAGAACTGCTTGAGCAACAATGGAAGAAGGTAACCAAGTCAAAACTTCCTGATGCCACTGAGCTGCTGAAGTCATCGCAGCGGGTCGGGTAGTCGGGAGGAGCTCAATCGAAGATGCACACGGACCCGATTTGGGCTCCACATGCATCTTCGAAGAGGTTTGGAGAGACGAGTAAGATATGGGCTTTTATATAGGAAATATACCTATTGGAGAAGAGGGTATGTTCTCCGGCATACAACGTCTTCCCATATAATTGTTTCTACACGTAACCTTAATCGGTAGCTTTCCCTCTAACCATCTAATGCCAAGAGAAACCTTGCATCTGTAGCGGAAACGCTACAGTGTGGAGTCCAGGAAGTAGTAAAAAAATCATCAGACGCTTCTCACAGAACTTTTTCGGCTAAAGTACGGGACAAAATCCTCATCTGCATGAAATTCATGTAGCTCGCAACCTTTCTTCCTGAAAGGAACACCTTCCAACCATTTGAGAGGAATAACACTTTCTAGTGAAAATCTTTGCCCGAGCAAGCCTTACAAGAACCAGATTCCAGTATGAAGTAACGTTAAGAGAGGCAAAGCATGTTGATGGTCAATATAAAGCTCTCTTGATCTTGTGCTATCCTAGAACAAGTGGAAGTCTGAGAATCTGCAGGCATGCGGCGAGGGTGAATGCGTGAAAGGACAGAGGGAAAAAGGAATGCAGAAGACGTACATACATGGATACGATCAAAGGGAAAGTCGTCGTCTGCAGGATCAGGCATCAACTCTTACCGAACTGTTGCATGCTGATATCATCTCTGTGGATATTTCGGAAGCATCTATTGCGCAAGCCCGGGAAAGGGTCGAGACAGCGCGTATATCGAATGTGAAGTTTCAGCAGGCCGACATCTTTCATTTGCCTTTTAAAACATCATCATTCGACCATGTCTTTGTTTGCTTTGTCCTCGAACATCTTTCAAGCCCGCTTGATGTCCTCGTCAGCCTAAAGAAAGTTATCAGGCCAGGCGGCACTATCACCGTCATTGAAGGTGACCATGGCTCTGTATATTTTTATCCGGACAGCAATGAAGCCCGCAAGGCGATAGAATGTCAAATTAAACTTCAAAAAAGAGCAGGTGGGAATGCACTGATAGGGCGGGAACTTTATCCACTTTTGAATAAAGCTGGCTTTCACTCAGTTCGCGTCTCTCCACGAATGGTTTATGTAGACTCCAGCAAGCCAGCATTGGTAGAAGGTTTCACGAAGAAAACATTTACGGCAATGATTGAAGGTGTGCGAGAAACGGCCCTTAGCGCCGGATTAATTGATCAGTTTGCTTTTGACAAAGGGATAAGAGACCTTTATCGGACTGCTGGAGCCGATGGAGTTTTCTGTTATAGCTTTTTTAAAGCATTTGCAGCAAAAGGCGCCTGAGGATGCCTAACATGGCGCTCAAGAGGGTGACACCGCTTAACTTCTTAACAAGAAAAAAAATGTGAGGCGCGCGACAACCGCGCTCCTCACACCCCAGGGTTATGTGACAATAATCGCGAGGGAACACTTACAATGAGAATATCAGTCATTCTTGCTCATCCAAATGAAGGGAGTTTTAATCATGCCATTGCGCGAACGGCAGTTAAGCAGCTTGAAAACAATGGACATAAGGTCTTTTTCCATGATCTTCACAAGGAGAACTTCGATCCCCTACTTGCTCGCCACGAAATCCCTAAAGGCGCTCCTTTGCCGGACGTCATCAAGATACATTGTGGGGAAATGACCGAAGCAGAGGGCATCATCGTCGTTCATCCGAACTGGTGGGGACAACCTCCGGCAATATTGAAAGGCTGGGTGGACAGAGTGATTCGACCAGGTGTTGCATACGAATTTTTGGAAAACGACTCCGGTGAAGGTGTACCGAAAGGACTGCTAAAAGCCAAAGCGGCAATCGTATTTAACACGTCCAATACTGAAGCGAAAAGGGAAAAGAACGTCTTTGGAGATCCACTTGAAACAATTTGGAGGAATTGCATCTTTGGTCTTTGTGGGGTTAGGAACTTCTATCGGCAGATGTTCGGTGTTATTGTTACAAGCACGGAAATGCAACGAACGGGATGGCTTGACGAAGTAAGGAGAACTGTTGATTCATTTTTCCCGAGAGTTGA
>JBKQMP010000201.1:0-14042 GCA_052146665.1 Dissulfurispiraceae bacterium | reverse complement strand
TTCTTTCGAGACGACCTCCTATACCTCAGATATATCGCTTCAAGATATTCCCTTTTCGATGTTGAGCTCATAATGCAGTCCCTTCCTATGCATGTTTTTTCGGTAACATGCATTATGAGTCAACGATCCCTTCTTTACTTTACCTTCGGTAACATTCTTTATGAGTCAATTCGGGTAAGAAAAAAAACTTGACAAACGGTAGCAGAGGGTGTAGCATTTAATCAAAGAGCAGGGTTGTTCAAAGGTGGTGGGCTTGCTCTTCCTTACCCGGAGTTTTAAGGATGTAACGTCTCAGATGCAAAGTCGTAAGATGTAAGTCTTAGGATGTAACGTCTCAAGATGTCAAGTCGTTAAGCATTACCGGGTGAGGAGGAAACAAACGCCACCTTTTTATTTCATCAGTTCATCAATTTTTTTGCCGATGTCTTCAGCCTCCATCAATGAACTACCAATCAACATCGCATCAATGTGAGCATTCTCTAATCGTGCTACATCATGTCGGTTTCTGATTCCACTTTCGCTGACTACGACCCGATCCTCCGGTATGTCTTTTCTCAATCTTAGGGTGGTCGATAAATCGACTTTCAAGGTCTTCAAATCACGATTGTTTATCCCTATGATCGCAGCATCAGCCAAAAGGGCCTTTTCCAAGTCGTCTTCATCATGTATCTCAAACAAGACATCTAGTCCTAACTGGCCGGCAAGATCAAGGTACTCCTCCGCCTGGTTTCTGTCAAGAATGGACGCAATGAGCAGTAATGCATCGGACCCGCTTGCCCTTGATTCGTATATTTGATATTCGTCAAAAATGAAGTCTTTCCGCAGGACGGGCTTTAAAGTGATCTCTTTTACCTTTTTGATGTATAACAAATCACCCTGAAAAAAGTCTTCCTCTGTTAAGACTGATAGCGCACTGACAGGCTTCTTCTCATAAACAGCGGCTATTTTGAGTGGATCGAAACTTTGCCTGATAAGACCTTGCGATGGCGATGCCTTTTTTATTTCGGCGATGAGCCTTATATGGGAATCTCCTCTTTTAATCGTACCTTTGAAATTCCGAGGCTCTTCAAGGTCCCGCAGTCTTTGCCTCAATTCACGGAGAGGAAGAAGAATTTTTGACTGTTCCAAGCGAGCGGCTTTCTTTTTAATAATTACGTTTAGAATATCCACTAAACACTTTCTTCCAGTAGGCACACCGCCTGTGCCGCAATACCTTCTCCACTACCGATGAACCCCATACCCTCATTTGTCTTTGCCTTGATATTAATGACGGATGGAGAAATGCCGACCTTGGAAATAATATTCTTCATTGAGTCTATATATGGCGCAAGCCTTGGTTCTTCAATGATGATGATGGCATCAATCCACTTGATTTCTAATCCCTCCGATCTGCTGAGGTCCACGATGTCTTTTAAGAGTGCTATACTTGAGGCACCTTGCCATCTGATATCAGTATCTGGGAAATGTCTTCCGATATCACCTTTCCCCATTGCTCCCAAGAGTGCATCTATTATTGCATGACAGAGAGCATCACCATCGGAGTGGCCCATGAGGCCCTTCTCATAAGGGACATCTACCCCTCCGAGTACAAGCTTTCTGCCAGATACAAGCCTGTGAGAATCGTATCCTATACCTATCCGCATGTCTTACCGAGAGCCTCTGCAATAATAATGTCTTCAGGTGTGGTGATCTTGAGATTCCTATATGATCCCATTACTACCTTGATCTTACCGCCATAATGTTCAAGCAATGCAGCATCATCAGTTGCGTAGTAATTGTCGCTGAATGCGCGTTGATAGGCCTCCCGTAGTTTACTGTGCTGAAAAACCTGTGGCGTCTGGCTTGCCCATAGTGCTGCTCTATTCAATGTCTGCTGCACCATAATAACTGATTCCCGACCTTCTTCGTTAATTATCGGCGTCCTCACACGCTTTATTGTATCCTTTACCGGAACACCAGCAATAACGCCATCAAAACCATCCAACTCTTCGATTAGTCTTTTCACCAAGGCTGTTTCGACTAGCGGTCTTGCACCATCATGTATAATCACCGCGTCGGCAGTACTATCTATTTTCACAAGTCCATTGTGCACTGAATCCTGTCGTTCCGTTCCACCGACAACAATCTCCCTGACTTTTTTTATACGATACCGCCTCAAAAGAGCGGCTATCGTTTTGGTATCACCTTTCTTTGCGACAAGAATTATCTCTGTTATCTCTTTAACGTCCTGCAGGGCCTGAAGTGACCAGACAATCATTGGTTTGTCGAGAAGAAGATGAAGAGGCTTGCTTTTTTGCCCGAACCTTTTCCCCATGCCTGCTGCTACGACTATCGCCACTATCTTCTTTTTCACTGCGGATCTCGTCTTCACCGTCTCCACAGCTTATTCTTCATCCTTTGGTTTGGCAAAGATCATCCGACCCGCAGTTGTCTGTAAGACGCTTGTCACGACTGACTCTACGTTTTTCCCTATGAGTCTCCGCGCATTTTCTATCACGACCATGGTTCCATCATCAAGATATGCCACACCCTGATTATGTTCCTTTCCTTCCTTTACAACGAAGAGATTGAGGAGCTCGCCCGGCAAGACCACCGGTTTAATAACATTGGCAAGCTCATTTATGTTGAGGACCGCCACTCCCTGAAGCTGTGCAACTTTATTCAAATTAAAGTCGTTAGTTATTATTTTTGCATTGAAGAGTCTTGCGAGAGCAATCAGCTTCGCATCAACCTCCTTTATCTTCGGGAAGTCTTCTTCCACTATCTTCACTTTGATATTGGACATCTTCTGAATTCTGTGCAGAATGTCGAGCCCGCGCCGCCCTTTTGTCCTCCTCATTGGATCAGGAGAATCTGCGATATATTGAAGTTCTTGTAAAATAAAATGGGGAAGAACAAATATACCCTCTAAGAAACCGACTTCAATAATGTCCGCGATGCGACCATCGATTATGACACTCGTGTCAAGAACCTTCAGGTCCTGCTCGATTTCCTGTCCCTTGAACATACGCATAATGGAAGTAATGGTAAGGTTCTTTCCCCGGCTTAACCCAATGAAAAGGCCCCCGTATCCAAGTACGGCATTCAGGAGGAAAGTAGCCAATGCCCAGCTCCCATTAGTGACTACTGAACGGAGGGGAAACAAAAGAAGATAAGAAAAAATAAGTCCTATGGATGACCCTAGAAGCCCTCCTATGATGTAACCAAAGGACATCCTTCCAAGCATCGATTCGATGAACAATGAAAATGCTCCCACTGAAACACCGATTAGTATGCCCGGCACTGCATGTCCAAACTGTTGGCCATATAAGTAGCCTGCTACCATGAAAATTCCGATCAAGGTACCCCTTGAAAATAGCCTTATCATTGTCACCTCCTCTCACTTGCTCATGCAGATTTAATTTATTGAGATCGTTGGCTTCTTCGATCTATGGTATTTATCAAATGTGGCACTGAAGAGAGTAATTGTCAGATTTAGTGTGGTGAAAGTGCAACATAAAATTTCTTTCCACTTCGATTGATAGAAAGCAAGATAGTATCACTTGGTCTGGCCTTGGACACTGCCTTGTTAAAGTCATTCAGGTTGGTAATTTTACTCCTGTCCACCTCTTGGATGACATCACCCTTCTTAATTCCAACCTCCTCTGCAGCTGCCCCCGGCTCTATTTTGACAACAACGACGCCTTTTTCATCTCTGTGTATGCCAAGCTGTTTTGCGATAGTAGCGCTCAGGTCTATCACCGTTATTCCGGTAAGGGCGTTTCTGATATTCTCCATCGGCTCAGATGAGCTGGGCATCAGTTCTGTGATATCTGCGGGCAATTCCATTATCGCTACTGTGACCATCAGCTCCCTATCTCCTCGCTGCACCTTCAATTTGACCTGAGAGCCAATTTTACTCTGGGCAACCATGTTTCTCAGCGCCCCTACATCCTTCACTTTCTTACCATCGAACTCGAGGATGATATCTCCCCTCATAATGCCTGCCTTTGAGGCCGGCCCTCCCTTGACAATGTCGCTTACGAGTATTCCCTCTAATCCCTGGAATCCAAATTTCTGTGCAAGTTCAGGGGTGAATTCCTGTATGTTCACGCCAATCCATCCCCTTGTGACCTTGCCCATTTTTTTTAACTGATCCATCACTTGATGGACCATATTGCTCGGGACTGCAAAGCCTATGCCCTGATATCCCCCTGTTTTCGAGAAGATGGCAGTATTTATACCTATGAGCTCTCCTTTTATATTTACCAAAGGACCTCCGGAATTTCCCGGGTTTATAGCAGCATCCGTCTGAATGAAGTCCTCATAGTCAGCAATCCCCACATCGGCTCTGCCCATTGCACTGATGATCCCCATGGTCACCGTGTGGGTTAGACCGAAGGGATTCCCTATCGCTAGGACAAACTCACCGACTTGAAGCCCGTCAGAATCACCCCAGGGAATTACCGGGAGCCCATTTGCGTCTATTTTTATAATGGCGATGTCTGTTTTTGGGTCGGAACCAATTACCTTAGCCTTAAAGCTTTTTTTGTCAATGAGGATCACCTTTATATCGTCTGCTTTTTCTATGACATGGTTATTGGTCACGATATACCCATCAGATGAAACAATAACCCCCGAGCCGAGGCTTTGCTCTTTCCAGCGTCGCGAACGTCCATCCGGATACGGATAAAAGAAATCAAAGAAATCATCGAAGGGACTTGGCTGCCTGCTCACAATTTTGGTACTTGAAATGTTGACTACTGCGGGAGATACTGCTTTGACAATTTCAGAAAAGGCTCGGCTCGTCTCTTCGATTTGCTTTGGCACCCTGGGAGTAAAGGGGGCATACGAAGGAGAAGTTGTCTTACTCAGGAAATAGTAGGTAAGCCCACCCATTAAAAATCCGATGAGCAGGACAGCTGGTATTAGAAACAGTCGTCTCTTCATGCGGTCATTTTAACATGAATTTCCTGATATCACCAACTCTCAAGGTTATCTTGTGCGCATCGAGATATTCGAGGAAGGGCAGAGCATATTTGCGTGAAGTTCCAAGAATATCTCTGAACTCTGCTACAGTCATTTCTGCTTTTTTGGAAGAAAACGCTTTTAACAGACTCACCATTTTCTCAAATTGTTCTGCTGTTATATACGTGGAGTCGTTTATCCTTACGAGAGCACCTTCCTTGGCCAGCAGCTTCAAAAGGTCGTTCAGCTCCTTTTCAGCGATAGATAACTTTTGACTAAGTTCGGTCTTTAGGGGTGGCTGAAATCCGTCTCTGTTCAGGATAGCAACAATCTTGCCTTTAAGCCCTTCATTCGCGCTTGAGAGGGAAACCTTAAAATCCCGGAGCTTCAACATCTCCTGTTCCACACGAACGTCTTCGATTAAGGGAATCAGATTAAAGACTAACTCAGTCCCTCTGATCTCTGTTTTTATCCTCGCCTTCATCTCTTCCTTGGGCATGCCGTCCTTCAAAGGATTCTCGTGATGGAAACGCTGCAGTTGAGACATTAACATCGCTTTGAAGGCGTTGAAACTATCTCTGTGAAACAGGACGTCGTTACTTTTAACGATATGCTTTTCCGCAAGCAGCTGCTCTATAGCTCCGTGGACCTTATCAAGGTCTGCCATTATCCACCCTTCGATTTCGGAAATCACAGAGCCGCTGAAATGTGATCTTTTAATCTTTGTCTCTATCCTGTCTTTGAGATCGCCTTTTTCAAAAATCTCTAGGTCATCTAAAGCCCCTTTTCTTTTCCTCTTGATTGGCTGCGAGTCAATTATCTCGCCACCGCCTATGGTTTCGAGAGGTGAAAATCTTCTGATGATATACCTATCTCCAGAAAGAACAACTATTGGGTTTTCCAGTCTAAACTGGCAGTAACATGCCTCGGCTGCGTTTATTTCATCCCTATCGTAAATAATGAGGCGCGCGATTGTCTCCGATGTTCCAGAGTAAAAATGCACTAGGCTTCGACTCTTAACGGCTGGTGCGTCTTTAAGCATTTGCAATCTTGCATCAAGAGCCTTTGTGGGCGCGAACCTCCCCGGTGGAACCACAACATCTCCCCTCCTGAGTAAGCCTTTATCAACACCCTGAATGTTTATACCAATCCTCTGTCCGGCGTAGGCTTTCTCAACACTCCGGCCGTGGCTCTGCAATCCCCTGACCTTGCTGAGTATCTTTGATGGGAGGATCTCTATAGGGCTATCTAAATGCACTGTTCCCGATATGGCTGTGCCTGTTACCACGGTACCAAAGCCCTTCAATGTAAATACCCTGTCGATAGGAAGCCTGAATAAGCCGTTCACAAGCTTTTGCTCGACTGTGCTGGCGATATCCCGTATTCTGTCTTTAAGAATATTTATGTTTAGACCTGTCCTGGCTGATACGGGAAGGATCTCGGCGTTATCAAGGAAAGATCCATTCACAAACTTTCTCACATCGTCAATTACCAGGTTAAGCCACTCTTCGTCAACAAGATCCGCTTTTGTTACCGCGACGATACCGGCCTTAATCTTGAGAAGTTCGCATATGGCAAGGTGCTCTCTACTCTGGGGCATAACTCCTTCATCGGCAGCGATTACCATTAGGACAATATCAATGCCCCCGGCACCCGCTAGCATGTTCTTTATCAATTTTTCATGACCTGGCACATCTACGATGCCAACTGTCAAGCCATCAGGATAGGAAAGGTTTGCAAAACCAAGATCTATGGTGATGCCTCTTTCCTTCTCTTCTTTTAGTCTGTCAGGATCGATGCCGGTAAGTGCTTTTACAAGGGAACTCTTACCATGATCAATATGTCCCGCGGTGCCAAGGATTACATTTCTGTGCCCCATTTTATTCATTGAGATTTTTTCGTAACCTTCAAACGTTCTTGTAGGCGTCATTTCTTTACAAAGTTATGAAAGCCTTTAAGCAACTTCAGCCCTAATTCCTGACTCTTTTCAGGATGAAACTGAGTAGCAAAAACATTATCTTTCCAGACCATCGAAACAAAGCTGACTCCGTAATCCGTTTTTCCGGCTGAAATGCCTATTTCGTCAGGTACGACGTGGTATGAGTGGACGAAGTAAAAAAAGGAGTTGTCAGGAATACCGTCGAATATGGGAGGGCGTCTGGTTAATTCTACTGTATTCCAGCCCATATGAGGGATCTTCAGATGAGCAGTGGCGTCAAATCGGAACCTGATTACTTTTCCGCTAAATATATTCATTCCATTGCAGAGCCCGAATTCTTCGGATTCTGCAAAAAGGATCTGTAACCCCAGGCAAATGCCTAGATACGGCTTACCTCTTTGGATGCTTTTTCTTATCGAATCAAGGAGATTTAAATCATCAAGGTTTTTCATGCAGTCCTTAAATGCCCCAACTCCAGGCAAAACGACTGCTTTTGAATCTTCAATCACCTTCCGGTCAGACGTTATTCTGACCTTGGCGCCTATCTTTATGAAGGCCTTCTCCACACTTCGTATATTTCCCATTCCGTAATCAACGATACAGATCATGATATAACTCCAGCTCGAACAAGGTTACTAAAAATTTCTCTTCTGGCTTTATTCTATCACATTTATGGGAAGGGCGGAGGACAAGGAAGGGCCTCATCCTAATGATGGCCCTGATTTCTAAGGCAGGACGGAGGCTTAGCAATCAGCTCAATGGCATTTGACCGGGTTGAGTTATGACTGTACTAGCAATTTTTTTTGTATTTGATCTGCTATGTTGCCGGCTATGTCCAAAGCTACATCGCGGTCTGTGCACTCAACCATGATCCTTATCTTTGGTTCTGTACCTGAGGGTCTCACAAGTATCCTTCCTTTGTCGCCGAGCCTGTGAGAGGATTCCTCAATTATCTTAGCCATTCCAGGGACACTATTCACATTCTTTTTTGCAGAAATGGGAACATTTAAAAGTACTTGTGGATAAAGGTCTATGTCTGCAGTGAGTTCTGAAATCAGCCTATTTTTCTTCCTCATGAGATACAGGACCTGTAGTGCGGTAATCGGGCCGTCTCCGGTGCTGTTGTAATCAGAAAAGATGATATGTCCTGATTGCTCACCACCAAGGTTATAGCCTCCCTTTCGCATCTCATCGACAACGTACTTATCACCGACGTTTGTCCTCACAAGACTGATGCCATGGCCGGAAAGATAGTTTTCAAGCCCAAGATTGCTCATGACGGTGGCAACAATACCGTTACCTTTAAGCTGCCCCTCCTTTTTCAGATCCAGAGCACACACACCCAATATCAAGTCGCCATCTATTGTATCGCCTTTTTCATCCACAAAGAGCGTTCTGTCAGCATCCCCGTCATGGGCAATCCCTATATGAGCGTTGAACTTCTTGACCTCCCGAGCAACACACTCCAAATGAAGTGAACCGCAGTCACTGTTAATATTAATACCATCTGGCTTATCATTTATGGATATGACATCAGCACCCAGTTCTGCCAGCAGCCTCGCCGTAACTTTATAAGCAGCTCCATTTGCTGCATCAACAACGACTTTCAAGCCATCAAGGTCTACGCCTCTCGGAACAGTGGATTTAATGTACTCAATATACCGCCCCGTCGCATCATCAAGCCGATATGCCCTGCCGATTCTTGCGCCTTTCGGTCTCTTGGCAGGGAATTTGGCATCAGCTACTAGTGCTTCTATTTGCCTTTCAAGTGCATTGGAGATTTTGAAACCGCTTGACGAGAAGATTTTGATCCCATTGTCATCAAAGGGGTTGTGAGAAGCAGAAATTACAATGCCGGCATCAAGTCGCAAGGTCCGTGCCAGGAATGATACTCCAGGAGTTGGAATCGGTCCAACAAGGGTCACATTCATTCCCATCGAACAGATACCGCACGTAAGAGCACTCTCTATTAAGTAGCCGGAAAGTCTTGTATCCTTTCCTATCAGTACCATATTTCTTCCGTGATCATTTTCCAGAACCGAAGCTATGGCAAGCCCTATCCTCAATACCGTTTCAGGAGACATGTGCGAGCGGTTTACTTTGCCCCTGATCCCGTCTGTGCCAAACAACTTCATTTTCCCGTCCTCTTTATGGAGATTTTGACCATTACCTCTGAAATATTAGTCTTGACATTCTTCCCATTTGCGTTGATTTTCACGTCTTGCGCTATACTTGAATCAAGGCCCGTCAATTCTAAGGGTTCTGTCCTCAGTATGGCAACCCTTGCCACCTCTGCTTTTGCGCCCTCCACCGTCACTGAGGAGGGCGTGATTTCGACGGACTCCACTTTATAACCCTTCTCAGGTGTTCCAATGAGTTCAACTTTAATAGGTACGACCTTGGAGACTACCTCATCAATCGTGATTTTTGTGTATGTTGGCTCCATCCGTAAGACTTTAATGGCTCTCGGGAGCAAAACGTCGTTTTTATTGAAATAGAGGGTAGTTTCTCCCTGTTTTGTTGTCGAGAGGTCTATGACCATTCTTATATCCATTGGCCTCAACCCGCGCAGAATGCTTTCGTGTCCCCTGAGGCTCAGACTCACTTTTTTTATGCTCTGTTTTGAAACCTCCATTCCCTTTGGTAGGTTTGTGAATTCTATAGGTGCGTCAATTATTGTCTCTGTCTGGCCTTTGTAGTTGACATAACACCAGAGCGATATTGCCAGTACAACAGAAAGTGCTTTGAGTCCCAAATTATTGTATATTTTTCTTTTTGCCATAGTCATCTGTAATGTGGGGCAACCTTGATCGGCTACTTGATATTTTGTGCAGTTGCAACATTTTTTGCAGGGCCTTTCCCTTTTTTCGATTCTGTGAACAGGTCGGTAAGAATATCGCGTAACATGCCCATATCGATACGTGTTTCCAGTTTTCCAGTGATCCCCACTGAGACAGTTCCAGTCTCTTCCGAAACGATAATTGCCACCGCATCTGTCTCTTCGGTAATGCCGATTGCTGCTCTATGCCTTGTACCAAAGGCTTTGCTGACCGTTGAACCGAGAGTGATGGGCAGAAAACATCCGGCGGCGACCACCCTATTGCCCCGAATGACGACGGCCCCATCGTGTATTGGCGATGTGGGATGAAATATACTCAATAGCAGCTCTTTCGAGACCCTCGCATCAAGAGAAGTTCCGATTTCAACGTACTCTTTCAGGCTGACATCTCTCTCAATCACAATTAATGCACCTATCTTTCTGTTGGCAAGTGCTATCGCAGCCCTGACAATCTCCTCAAGTGATTTCAATTCCTCGGCGGAGGTAAACCCCTGAAGAAATGAAGATTCACCCATCTGAGCGAGTGCCCTTCTGATCTCAGGCTGGAATAGGACGATAATTGCGATAACTACCTGTGACCAGAAACTGAGGACTATCCAGTCTGTTGTATAAAGTTGAAGAGTTTTTGAGAAAAAGGCGGCTAACAATAAAACTCCAACTCCAATAACCATTCGTTCGGCCCTTGTGCCCTTGATGATGAGAAGGACCCTGTAGATGATCGCTGACACAAGGAATATGTCGAGGATATCCTGCCATCGTATCTGATTAAACAACTCTAACAAGCTGCTCTCCTGCCTTAAGAGATAACATCCTTCTTGATTTTTATAACCATTCTGCCTTTGAGATTATCGATGTATGATCTGAGGGCTGCATCTCTCTCATTTAGTAAAAGAGCCTGTGTCATCATCTGAGCCGTTTTTTCGTCTGTCGGCATATTTCTCAAGTCCGCTTGGGTCACATCAACCGCAGACCATACAAGTCTCCTCATTTTCAACTCTAGGAGTTGTTGACGTGTCGATGTTTCAAACATCTCGGGTGTCAGCCTGTTAAGTTCAAGGGTCTTGAAATATATATCTTTTCTAAAGACGCCATCCCTCATGAACCGAGGATCATTCACAATTACCTCTTGAAGCTCTTTGTCAGTTACTGTCAACCCTAACTCCTTTGCTGAAAGCAGGAGAACCCTTTCGTCTATCAGGCTGTTTAGGACAGTTTCCTTGAGGTTCAGCTTTTTTTCCATCTCTTCATCAAAATTTTCTTTATATGTATCCCTGAATCTTGCTCGAACGCCTTCATATGCCTTCCAATATTCCTCAACACTGATTTTTTCCTTTCCTATTTCTGCCACGTTCACGGAAGCAGACTTATCGAGGGATCCTACCCCCCAGAATACAAAAGACAAAATGACAATAAAAAAGAGAAAATAGAAAAACTTTGCATGTTTTCTCATGGACTGCAACATAAGTTAATACCTCCCATTGAAGTAATCATCAAGAATATCTTTGTGATCAAAAACAATGTCACTAGGCAGGTTATCTCTTTGATATACACCAATCTCTGCTGCATCGTCTCCGGCCTTAGCAGCACCTTCACCTTTTGCGACGAATACGGTGGTGATGGTGTGAAATCTAGGATCCCTCTCGGGAGCCGAATAAGCGTGAAATTGTCTTATTATCATTATGTTCAAGCCCGTTTCTTCTTTTGCTTCCCTCTTGGCGGCGCTCTCAAGGCTCTCTCCATAATTTACAAATCCGCCAGGCATCGCCCATCCAATAGGGGGGTTCTTCCGTTTTATGAGGACGATGTCTTTATCAAATTCTATTATAATATCTACTGTAGGAAGGGGGTTTTTCATGGCTGCAAAGGATGCTCATTTATTTTCAAGTGATTCCAATGAAGTATCCACATTTTTCTCAGGGACGATGGTTGATATCGCGTGTTTGTAAATAAGTTGCTCATTAGATTCTCTGAGAATGATGACAAAACTGTCAAAACCCTTAATGATGCCTTTTAACCTAACACCATTTGCAAGATAGATCGTTACCGGTATCTTTTCCTTCCTCAACTGATTTAAGAAGATATCCTGAAGATGTTGTCCTTTGTTCCCTTGCATAAATCCCCCATCGGTCAATTTTTCTTGAAACCTTGCATTGAAAAACTTTCGATTCTAAGCCGAGCTAATAAATGAGACTGCGACAGGTATTCCGATGTCTGCTCGTTTATTACCTTAAAAGATTTTGGTTAATATTGCAAGCTATATGATATACTAATACAATGATTTATATGAGAACTTATTAAAAAGTGGGAGAATAAGATGCCAATATTCGAATATAGATGTAACATGTGCGGAAATGAATTTGAGAAACTTGTCTTCGCTGACTGCACCATCAACTGTCCCAAATGCTCTTCTCCGCAGATAACAAAGAAATTTTCAGTCTTTGGGATGAGCGGGGTCGAGAAACAGACATCCTCAGGATGCACTTCGTGCAGTTCTAGTTCCTGCAGTTCATGCAAGTAGTTCCTTCCTCTTTCCTGAGAGGTATTAAACACATTTTTCGTAAAATTATTTTGGATAGATAAATGGATTACCCCGTAAAATGTTATCCAGCTTAAGAGGCTTGCCTTTTAGCAAAAAAACTCCCATACCCCTCTCTTCCGATATTTTTTCGCCTTTATGCCACTTTCCCCTCCATGAAATGTTGATACTTACGTCGTCCCCTTCTATCTCCATCAGTACAGGATTGAAATTCATTTCAACGGAATCAAAATCTTTCATCGAGCTCAGCATTGTCCTATAGCCTTCTTTCGTAGTGTTACTTTCTAGTGTTCTCAGACTCTTATTAACGTAGGCTTCTCTTATTGCCTCGACAACCTCGAAAGCCTGCATCGCCAATTTCGAGTCTTCTGATTGCTTTTTAACTTCCTTTTTCCCGCATGAAGCAATAAGAAGGAGCAGTATGAGAGTTCCCGTTAGCAGTTTCTTCATCGCCTACCTCCAATCCTTAATTAGCATAATTATATAAAATTACCTCTCTTTTTTGTAAAAAGATTATTGGCGGTCACTCCAGAGTGCCGTTCAAATACCAAGTTATGGCGTATGTGATATAATTAATGATGAAAGTAGTTTGTCAGAACAGGAAGGCATACCATGATTATGCTATTGAGGACACTATTGAGGCAGGCATCCTCCTCTTAGGGACAGAGGTCAAGTCTTTGAGGGAGGGTAGGGCGAATTTAAAGGACAGTTATGTACTTATCAAGGATACGGAGGCGACACTTTTGAACTGTCATATTAGCCCATACTCTCACGGCAATATCATGAATCATGATCCCGTAAGGACAAGAAAACTTCTCCTTCATCAGGGAGAAATACAAAGATTGAGAGGGAAGCTTGTGCAGAAGGGGTATACCCTAATACCTCTGAAGTTATATTTCAAGGGTTCTTTTGCAAAGGTGGAATTAGGGTTGGCAAAAGGGAAGAGATTATTTGAAAAGAGAGAAGCGATAAAGGAGCGGGAGGTGAAGAGGGAAATAGAAAAGACGATAAAGAGTTATAACGCTTAAAGTGTAGGGCATGGACTGTGACCAGACTTACCATGCGGTGAAACATGACTCAATTCGGGGGCGATTGGCTTCGACGGGGGTTATGAGGCTCAGGTGGCATGCCGTGGCTCCATCACCACGTAAAAAGGTGGAAAAAAAACACAAACGCCAATAACGAACTGGCACTCGCTGCTTAATCAAAAGCGGCACGCTTATCTGAAGTTGCCTGTACTTTAGAGACAGCGTCATAGAACAGGCTACCGTGTGGATGATCCCTGCATCCAGACGGGAGATTTGATGGGATAGGATCTTGGAAGGCCCGCCTGCCTGGCAATCCAGGATTCGAAACTTAATAAGCGGGATACGCATGTAGAGGCTTGAGAGTAGTACTTTCGGACGCGGGTTCGATTCCCGCCGCCTCCACCATAATTATCTTTAAATTTCAATATGTAATGCTATAGAAATATCTATCCGTTTCTATCCGGAATGTCATAACCCTTGGATATAACCGATCGCTGCATGCAATATGTCTCTTGATCTTCAACGGGCAGAGAGAAAATTATTATCTAAAAAAAGCGGTATATCATAGAAATGCGGGCACTTCTTTGCTAGAAAAAACGACCGTCAACGACCCCGGCCTGAAGGCCGGAGCTTGAGGTGGCAACGCCAGGGGCTCAGTTGACAAGGAGGCTTAGAGGCGACTCTATGCAGAAGTTAGGAGAGAGAATGCCAACAGCAGACACACCTGCGGATATTCAGGAAAACTTGTCCCCT
>JBKQMP010000200.1:0-5622 GCA_052146665.1 Dissulfurispiraceae bacterium | reverse complement strand
GCCGTGGGTCACCGCCTCGAGCGCCGCGTCGTCGACGTTACTCCTGAACCACCGTCATTCCTGTATAGGTGCCAATTCGGAAAAGCACTGCATCAAGGGCTAGCCTTACATGACAAGGTGGAAGGGCCTCTTATGTATAGATGAGTAGGTGAGGCTGAAAACAGGCCGATATCGCTATGCCTTTACTCTTGCAAGTCGCAGACGAAATGCGCTGTCCAAACAGTCTTTTTTCTTCCAAAGCTATCAAGCGCATGTTATCATTCCACTAATGAGATCAAAAAATACCCCCAGTGTATAGTAATCATTAGGAGAAATAAGGGTGATTAAAGACATGAAGCAAGCTGCGGAGCTATACATTGATGCTTGGAACAAAATGGACTTTAGTCAATTCTTCCAAGCCCTTGATGATGACTGTCGATATAATTCTCAGTATGTATTTGACGAAATGGATTCAAAAGCAAGGATTGTTGATTATTTCAAGGGAAAGATTAAAACGATAAAAAAGAGCAAATCAAATGTCATAGCAAAATTAGCACGACTTAAACGAGGGGCATCTCTAGAGCCAGAGCCAGGATCATATTGTGCTGCGGTGTATCAAGATGATCTAGAAACTATTGCGGCTGTTGTTTTCCTTGATGTTGAAAATGGAAAGATAAATAGAATCAATTTATGTATGCCTGAGTTGTATAAGGTAGAATTGGAAAACAATTAACTCTTACATTACGCTCAGTTTCTGAATCAGCCAGAGAAGAGTTAGGAAGAAGAATTATTAGTTGTCCTCGCTAGGCTAGTAAGGTGTCGTTTGATGATTGTCGTGAGTCAAGGAATGAAATGAAACATAGATTTTACGGTGATAAGAAAGACTACATTAAGTATGGATTACTGAACGTATTGTCTTCGCGATACTCAGCAATTGGAATAAACTGGTATTTGACACCGGATCATCATGGCAATCAAAACCATGGAAATGATACTCAATACCTTGATGATGAAAAGTGGAGTCACTATTGTAGATTGTCAAGAGATTTGACCCCTTTTCCGCAAATAGAAATGACCCCCTTTTTACTTAGCCTTCTTGAGTTTATTTTTTAATCTGTAACTGCTACCGGTGATATAGAAGATACTCGCGTGATGCACCAGTCTGTCTATAATGGCAGCGGCAACCACATTATCCTCAAAGACTTTACCCCATTCATCAAAGTTGTAATTACTGGTGAGGATAATAGAGCCTTTTTCATATCTCATTGATATAAGCTGAAACAGAAGATTTGCCTGTTCCCGTGTGATCGGCATATAGCCAAGCTCATCTAGTATCAATAGATGGAGTCGTGAATACGCCATAAGCTTTGCCACGAGGCTTCCGTCTTTTTTAGACAACAGCAGGTCTTCTATAAGCTGCTGCGCTGTCATAAAGAGGACCCTGTACCGTGCACTACACGCTTTCATCGCAAGACCTACTGAAAGATGTGTCTTGCCAACACCGGGAGGTCCAAGGAATATCACATTGCCTTTTTGCTCTATAAACTCCAGGCTGTTTAGTCGTATCACCTCCTTTTCTTTCAGTCCCGGCTGATAGGAGAAGTCAAACTCTTCCAGCGTCTTTAGATATGGCAACCGGCTTTTACTGATTTTTGTCTTTATCGAGCTCTCCCTCTTCCTTTTCACCTCTTCTTCCAAAAGCAGGGCGAGGTACTCTTCGTATTGAAGATTGCCTGTAGTGGCACGCTCTAACAGATCCCTGTATACCGGAATCATTCCCTTGAGTTTCAACGTCCTCATGTGCCCCTCGATCTGTCTGCATAGATCACTCATGAGGCCACCTCCACTTTGTACGCACAGAGAGGTCTCTTTATATCTACAGGTGAAGGCATATACGGTTCATTGAGGATCTCTGGAGGACTGCTCTGAGGCGCTCTGCACCCAAGAAGCCTCCTGACGCTGTTTTTATGATATGCGCCAATCTCTATGCACTCGGCCAATACCGATGACACATCTGCAATACTGTAAAGCTTGGTGTACTCGATGATCTCTTCAATATGCCAATACATGTTAGCGGTCACTGATGTCTTGAGCCCCTCTGCATATATCTGCCCGGTTTGTCCAAAGGTCTCTATAAATACCCTGACCGACTTGGCACGGTAGGATTCTTTTTTCTTCCTATACACTTCGTTTCTTTCTTCATGCTCTGGATGTACAGGCCGTATCCCCTTATCAACCAATCGTGCCCTATGCTCCGCAATCAGACTCCCTCCCATTTCATAGACCTTGATGGTTTTTCCAAATTCAGCTTCTACCCTTACCGACTGCAGACAATAACCCATTGCCACCGGGTATAACTCCCCATCCCATCCTATGTAGCCATCGTTGCTCACCGTCCGTACCGCTCTATTGTAAAGCAGGGCGGGCTCAACCGAGGGAATCCTTTTGAGCGTATCTTTCTCTCGTTGAAACCGATCATCAGGGGATTCCTTAAGGTCGCTGTGCGCCCGTGCATTGTAGGTGACCGTGAACTCCTCAAGCAATCTGTCAAATTCACTCAAGTCGCTTACTTCAAGTCCCCTTAACAGATGTTCCTGCACGTAATAAAACGGCCTCTCGGCTTTCCCTTTTGTCCGGGCACGATAAGTCCGGCAGGCACTGGGCTGTATACCATACAACCCGCAGAATCTTAAAAACTCATCGTTATACCGTATCGTGCCGCTCTTCTTATGCGTGATGACCATCTGCTTGGGATTATCTATGAGCAGTTCTTCAGCGGCTCCACCGAAAAACTCCGTCGCCGCCGCTATCGCCCTTATGATATCCACTGTAGTAATGGACAGGGAACTGACATAGTGCTTTTTACGGCTATAACTTAACACCACTTCATGAATATAGATTTTCACCGGGGTGCCCCCTATTGCCAGGTTCCACTCTTTCCAGTCATATTGCATCTGTTTGCCAGGGGCGGTCTCCACTCTGGTCGTCGCTTTTGCCTTGAGTTGTGCTACCTTTCTTATGTCGGCAACATATCGATGCACTGAGGACAGAGAGCCCGTATAGCCCATCTGAAGCAGCTCATTGTATATCCTTGTGCCTATATACTGTTTCTCTAGCATCTCGTTTACCGGAGTAATGTAGTGATCCAAAAGCTTTTCATACTCCCGGGACTTGAAACATGGCGGCTCCGCACTCCTTAGATATTTCCTGACCGTGTTCTTTGATAATTTCAACCTCCGAGCTGTCTTCTTGATTGAAATCCCTTGCGCTTTTAACGCTTTGACTTGTTGCCACTTATACATGCTTAACACCCCTTTTCATTCCCTCCTTTCCTTCCTGAAAAGGAGAGTATAGATTTTAGGGGGTCAATTGTAAATGACGACCAGGGGTCAATTGTATTTTACGATCTACAACTATGATCCCGAGGTTTTCTCGTTGCTTCAGAACAGGGTCGTGAACAACGAAAGGAACGTCAGCTATTGCAGGAAAGACAGGGTCGTTGAAATTAAACATGAGTTCATGGAGGAGTTACCCGATATCGCAAACCAACAAGACTATTTGAGGTTACGTGAGGGTTGGCATACTAGGGCAATAGATACGTTGGCTAGATGCGATCTGGTTTTTCTCGATCCAGATACAGGCGTTATCGAGCAGCTACCGCATGGATCTGTTCGTGCCTCTGAGTACTCCAGCAGGTCTGAAATATGCGACTATGATTGGTGTGACTTACTCGTAATCCAATTCTTTCGGCCCATGAGGCGGTTCGAGCAACTACGCAATAATCCCCTAACTGCACACGCTGAGCGTTTGGACAAAAGAGTGATCGCCTTTATTGCATCGTCTCTGGCATTATTATATGTAACCGATAAGGTAGATGTCATGTTGTTGCATAGCGTATTTAAAAGATGGGACACGAAAATAAGCCCGCAGATTCTTGTTGCCTAACTACGTGATGTAGCCAATAGTTCAACCTGCCGGTTCTGATTGATCCAGCTATGTGGTTATCGAGATTCATGGAGTGCAAATGCCTTTGTATGATTCAGGATCGGAACAACGACTAATCGATAAACTAGACTATGAGATTTGGGTACTTGATATCTTGGGTTCCACACAAGATCTCTATTTTGGTGGCATCGACATATCTACTATTCAACTCACCAATAGACAGGAGCCAGCTTCCATATCCGTAGGTGTTCAAGAACATCTTGGCGCTACCTACGCCCAAGGTGTCATTGATGCCATCACACCCCTGACATTCACCGCGTCATTCAAAATCCTTGATATGCTCCATGAGTGGATTCTGGAAGAAAACGTGTCTAGCGGCGTGATCACCGAAGTGCCTTGGAGATTTTCAGAGAAAGTGAAATTAATTAAAGCAACTAGCCTTTCCTACCCTCCATTGTTTGTCTCCAATACATACATAAAGGATTACACCCTCGCCCTCTTCACCAATCTACTCCCATATCGCGACGAAATAGTTCATAGACACAACTTTTCCGTTAACCAGAATAAGCTATCGCTGATAGATAGCAAGACCGCCAATAACCTGACGCTCGATCGAATGCAGATGGGCTATTTAGTGCGGCTAGTAGTGTCTCTTGCACGATGCTTAGGGGGCAAGCTCGGATTCGATACCTACCTCGATCGTCTCATCAAATACTATTTTGATAGATTTACAATGATCCACCAATTAGTATCCTTTAACCAAAAGCTACCAATTGTGGTCAATGTTGAGCTTATCGTTCCGAAGGAGGCTGATAGTTTTCCAGCAGATTTGAAGTTCGTGCGACATCGGGTTGCCCAAATCCACCCCGGTCAAGATGTTTTCTTTAACCTTACCATTATTTTAAAAGACGAAGAAAATGTTATGGCAAAATGGCTCTTTCCAGTAAAATGCGTACCTGCTGCCGATGTTCTCGATCTCACTCTGGATTCATATGTGGACTTCAGACTAAATTAGAAGCCTAGCGAACGCCTCAACTGGATCAGGAACCACCTGGCCAATATGTTTGCAAATAGCACATCGTATTTGCGTCGCGTGGTTGCTGGCAACTATCAAAAATTGCAGAGTAATAGCGTGACCGTTGAAGACGTGCTTTTTGATATACTTGGAAAGCCCCAATGTTTTGTAGAACGAGCAGTTTAAAATGTCAGGAGGTAGCAATTATGCAAGCAAATGGTATAGAGAGACTTAATGAGATAAATAAAAAAATTGTCAAGTGCAATATATGCAGTTTTCATAGGGAAATTGAGAAAATGCCCGATTTTTCTTACAAACCGGATGCTCCCATTTACCTAGAGGAAACTTTGAGAGAAGCAGATTTTAAAATAATGTCCATTGGGCTTAATTCTGGGTGGAGTGACTTGAATGAGACCCCTGAATGGCAAAGAGTCTTTAAAATTCAAGAATATTACAGTTATTTAGAAACGGTCATTCCCATGCAGAAGAAATATAAAGGAAGAGCTCCTTACAGAGATGGTGTATTTAAGTATTTAAAATTACTGAATCAATCATTTAACTTCTATGAAATCATCGATGATAGTCTCAAAAAAGATCTTTTTTATAAATATGTTTTTTGGGCGAATCTCTCTTTTTGTAATTCTCAAAACGTTTATTCATTGTTCTCGAGTAAACGTTTTGAG
>JBKQMP010000199.1:0-27454 GCA_052146665.1 Dissulfurispiraceae bacterium | reverse complement strand
CTGATAAAGGACACCATGAGGGGCTGAAAGGCTCCCTCATGGTGTTGCTTTTTGCTGGCAAAAACTGTTATATTTTAGTATGTTATTTATTCAAGAGTGGGACTTCCCACTTTTTTTTTTAGTCAAGGATGGATACAGACGACATCAAACATAAAATTTATCGCCTGGCATCCCGGATAGCGGATGATGAGGGGTTCGAGCTGGTAACGGTTGATATACTTGGCAGGGGTAAGAGGATGCTCGTAAGAGTGGTGATTGACAAGAATGAGGGAGTCACGGTCGGTGATTGTGAGAGGATGAGCAGAGACCTCAGCGCGCTTCTCGATGTGGAAGACCTGATAAGAGGTTCTTACGTACTGGAAGTATCATCTCCTGGATTGGATAGGCCGCTGACCAGTCAGAAAGATTTTGAAAGGAAAATAGGGAAACTGGTACGCGTGGTCACGACCGAGAAAATAGACAATAGCACTTTCTTTATCGGACGGCTGATGGATGTTGGAGAAAACTGGATCCGGCTCAAACTGCAAGAAAAAGGAGGAGATAAGGATATCTTCATCCCTATGGCCGTAGTCTCGAGGGCGCGGTTGGAAATAGAAATCAAGTAGGGGTAGCTAACATGGGAAAAGAACTTTGTTTAGTTATAGATCAGATCAGCAGAGAAAAGGGTATCTCAAGAGACGCCCTCATCGAGGTGCTTGAAACTGCCCTTTTTTCAGCTGTCCGCAAGAGATTTGGCAACAGAGCTAACATTACTCTCAAGATAGATCCGAAGACATGTGAAATCAACGTATTCGAAATTAAGAAGGTCGTCGAACATGTGATGGACAAGGACGAAGAAGTCGCCTTAATTGAGCTAAAGTACAGCGCTCCTGATAAGGTGATCGGCGACACCGTTGAAATACCCATCGCTCTCCATGACTTTGGCAGGATTGCTGCGCAGACTGCGAAACAGGTCATCTTCCAAAAGGTAAGAGAGGCCGAGAGGGACATCATCTTCGATGAATATAAAGACAAAGTGGGTCAGATCCTAAGCGGCACCATTTTGAGAAAAGAGAAAAGCGCATACTATATTCACCTGGGCAAGACCGAAGCCCTGCTGTTGCAGAGAGACACCCTGCCCACTGAAACACTGAAAAGAGGTGACATCGTCAAGGCTTACCTGGCTGACGTAAAACAGACGTCCAAAGGTCCTGGCATTATACTTTCAAGAACAGAACCCAATTTTGTCATCGGCCTCTTCAAGATGGAGGTCCCGGAGATTCACGACGGTATAGTGTTGATAAAGGCGATTGCCCGAGAGCCTGGGGAGAGGACAAAGATAGCGGTTTTCTCCAAAGATTCCTCAATAGATCCAGTCGGGGCCTGTGTTGGCATGAAGGGAACAAGGGTACAATCGATCGTGAGAGAGTTGCGGGGAGAGCGGATTGACATAATCCCGTGGAACGAAGACCCAAGGGTCTTCATCGCCAGAGCGCTGACACCTGCGGTTGTTGACAGGATTGGCATAGATGAGGATGAGAAGAAGGCTATGGTCATCGCAGATGACCAGCAGCTGTCTCTCGCGATAGGAAAGCGCGGTATGAACATAAAGCTCGCAACAAAGCTGACCGGCTGGGAAATCGACATTTTGAGTGAGTCTGAATACTCACAGATTAAGTTGGAGGAGACTGACAGAACCCTCACAGAAGCGGTGAAGAGAGATACGAAGAGCAACCGGCAGGAAAATGAGGAAAAAGTCTGATGAAGTAGGAACTTGTCCCCTCAATTGACTTTTTACGGGTATCGGGACTATGTCTGCAGTCGTTCGTTATCAAAATGGACAACCATTTATCATCACCGGTCCAGTATATCAAAGGCGTTGGATCCCAGAGAGCCTCTTTGCTCGGCCGCCTCGGTATACACACATTCCTGGATGCCCTTCTTTACCTCCCCTTTAGATATGAAGACCGCAGTGCTATCAAGAAAATAGCCGATATCAGCTGCGAAGAATTGATCACGATTTCTGGTCAAGTAGTGCGCTCTGATCTGATCTCGCCCAGCCCAAGAAGGCCGAGACTCAAGATGGTTGAGGCCGTCATAGCCGACAGCAGCGGTACTATCAAGGCAAAGTGGTTTAACCAACCGTATCTGAAGAGGGTACTCAAACCGGGACATTCGGTGGTCCTTCACGGAGCAGTAAAGCGCGGCTTTGGGTCCGGAAGGGGTTTTTTAAAGGACACTGCCGGCTTCGAAATGCTAAACCCAGAATATGAACTGCTCGACGACACCGATGCTGATACTGACCAGATCCATACGGGAAGAATAGTGCCCATATACAGGTCTACTGAAGGCCTTAGCCAGAAACAATTGAGAGCGATTCTCTATTCCATTTTGCATTCTGCCGCTTCAACACTCCCTGACTATGTCCCCTCTGCAATTATAAAGGCGTATAACTTCCCCACTCTGAATGAAAGCATCCATAATGTTCATTTTCCGACAGATCTCTCCTCGCTGGAGGAGCTCAACAGGGGGATAAGCCCTTATCATCAGCGGTTGGCTTTTAATGAGCTTTTCACCTTTCAACTAGGATTGGCGGCAATCAAGAAAGGCGAGGCAAAGGGAAAAGGAATCTCCTTTTCCCCGGATGGCAGATTCACGAGACAATTGCTGCAGAGGCTCCCTTTCACCCTTACTGCTGCTCAAGAACGAGTCCTTGACGAGATTCAGGCCGACATGCAGCGTCCCCGTCCGATGAACAGACTCATACAGGGAGATGTTGGATCAGGAAAGACCGTCGTCGCACTCCTCGCAATGCTAGCAGCAGTGGAATGCGGCTACCAGGCCGCGTTGATGGCACCAACAGAAATCCTTGCAGAACAGCACTTTATCACCATTCACGGGCTCATTGAGGACCTTGGGCTGCGCATACACCTGCTAACGGGAAGCCAGAAAAACAAGAATGTCGAGATGATCGCATCAGGAGGCGCCGATATCGTAGTCGGGACCCATGCCCTGATTCAGGAAGGGGTATCATTCGACAGGCTGGGACTGGCTGTTGTGGACGAGCAGCACCGTTTCGGGGTGATGCAGAGGGCGCTCCTCAGGGGAAAAGGGCGTAATCCTGATATTCTTGTAATGACCGCAACCCCAATCCCAAGAACACTAGCCCTGACCCTCTACGGCGATCTTGATTATTCCATAATTGATGAACTGCCGCCCAATAGAAGCCCTATCATCACAAAACTTGTGCCTGAGTCGCGGAAGGAGCAAGTCCATGCAATTATAAAAGACGAGATTAGCAAGGGTCGACAGGTCTATGTGGTATATCCCATCATTGAGGAGTCTGAGAAAATTGACCTCAAAGATGCGGTAACCGGAAAGGAGAAGCTTCAGAGACGTTTCCATGAATTCAATACGAGCCTGATTCATGGCAAGATGAAGCCTCTGCAGAGGGAAGAGATAATGGCTGAGTTCAAAAAGGGTGGCATTCATATCCTAGTGTCTACGACTGTCATCGAGGTGGGAGTTGACGTGCCAAATGCGACGGTTATGGTTATAATACACGCAGAGAGATTTGGACTATCACAGCTCCATCAGCTAAGGGGGAGAGTGGGCAGAGGAGGCAGCCAGTCTTACTGCATGCTCCTGAGCTACCACCCCAGCGAAGATGCGCGCAAGAGACTCCATGTCATGGTGGAGACAACTGATGGGTTCAGAATAGCCGAAGAGGACCTCCTTATCCGGGGGCCGGGAGAGTTCTTCGGCACAAGGCAGTCAGGTCTCCCTGACCTGAAGGTGGCGGATGTCCAAAGGGACGCCAGGCTGCTTGAGGCAGCCAGGAAAGAGGCCTTCTCCCTCATTGAAGAAGACCCTGACCTGGAAAAATATCCTGCCCTTAGGGAGTCCATTGAGGATTTTTGGGGGCGAAAACTTGAATTATTTAAGACAGCTTGACGGAAAATGTATTGTTTGGCATGAAAGGGGATGAGGAGGCGATATGCTTGGAAGAATTAAGGGAGATCTGGAAGAGGGGCTGAAGAAGATTAAGTGGTTTGCCTCTCTGCTGTCTGAGAGGTCAAGAATCGAAATCGCCGTTTTCAAGCTCCTCTATCAATCGGAGGAATTAAGAAAACAACGTGATGAACTGCTGAGGCGCATCGGTGAAGAGGTGGTAGCGCTGAAGGGAAAACATAAAGATATATATGCGCATCAAGAGATAGTGGCGACCCTCAAGGAAATAGAGCTGCTTGAACCCCAGATAAAAGAGACCATGGAAAAAGCCTCGGACATCAGCAAAATAAGCGCATGATCCACCCGGACATCGCTTTCTTTGGGCTGGGGCTCATCATCGGCTCGTTTCTGAATGTCTGCATCTACCGCCTGCCTCGTGACATCTCCATTGTGCGGCCATCATCGTCATGCCCTGTCTGCAGCACGCCTATCAAGTTCTATGATAATATTCCCCTGCTCAGTTATCTCCTCTTGCGAGGCAAGTGCAGGACCTGTGGAGAAAAGATCTCACCGCGGTACCCCCTTGTCGAATTACTAAACGGGCTCCTTTACCTGGCGGTCTTACGCTTTTTCGGGCTGGGATGGCATCTGCCATTGCTCTTTGCCTATGTATCCGCAACGTTAGTCATCAGCTTCATTGATTTGGAGTTCCAGATAATTCCTGATGTTATAACGATCCCCGGTGTCATTATAGGTCTTTTCGGCGCGTCCTTCTTCCTTCCTGACCCGTTTACGCATTTTCCGCTGCACTCTTTATCTTCAGGCAACTATCCCCTTACGATCACCGGTCCTTCTATTGTCGGCTTCACAAACTCGATCGAAGGCCTGTTGGGCGGTTACTGCTTTTTTTACCTAATCGCTCTTCTAGGCAAGGCATGGGCAAAAACAGATGCGATGGGGGGGGGAGACCTTAAAATGATGGCTATGGTTGGCGCGTTTATGGGATGGAAAGCAGTATTGCTCACCACCTTCCTAGGGAGCGTTACCGGTTCCCTCATCGGGATGGCCATAATGCTTGGCACAGGAAAAGGAAGAAAGACAAAGATCCCGTTCGGACCATTCTTGGCGGTAGCGTCCTTGATCACCCTCTTTTTTGGGGGAGAATTGGTGAGATGGTATTTTGGACTGTATATCAGGTAAAATATAGCTTATCCTCAGTTCATCAGTCTCTCTGCTGATATTCTGAAATTCTCCGACATCCAATCATCTAAGCAGCTATTGTTCAGTGATGCTTGTTGGCGCAAAGAACTCTCTTTTGAAAGGCACGGTGATATGAAACGTGATGATTTAAGAAACATAGCAATTATCGCCCATGTTGACCATGGCAAGACAACCCTTGTCGATGGAATGTTACGACAAGCGGGTATCTTTCGTTTCAATGAAAAGGTCCAGGAAAGGGTCATGGACAATATCGATCTTGAAAGAGAGCGCGGGATTACGATAATGGCGAAGAACACCGCTGTGCAGTTTGACGGTTTTAAGATTAATATCGTTGATACCCCCGGGCATGCGGACTTTGGTGGAGAAGTTGAGAGGACTCTGAAGATGGTGGATGGTGTTCTATTACTCGTTGACGCTTCTGAAGGCCCCCTGCCACAGACAAGATTCGTCCTTAAAAAGGCCCTGGAACTCAACCTGCCTCCGATACTCGTGATCAATAAAATCGACAGGCCTGATGCAAGGATTCCGGAAGTCCTTAACGAAGTCTATGACCTCTTTATTGATCTGGATGCCACTGAAGCACAGCTGGACTTCCCAATCGTATACACCAACGCCAAGAAAGGCATTGCAAAGTTGAACTTGGAAGACGAATCCCTTGACCTGAGGCCCCTCTTTGACCTTATTGCCACGGCCATCCCCGCTCCTGAGGGAGATAGAGACCAGAGCCTGCAGCTCCTTGTTGCAAACATAGACTATAACGACTATGTGGGAAGGCTCGCGATCGGACGGGTCTTTGCCGGTGCAGTGAAGATTGGGGATCAGGTGGCCGTGATCAAGCGTGACGGAGAGATGAAAAAGACCAAGATAACCTCCATCCACATCTTCCAGGGACTCGAACGGATTGAGGCAAAAGAGGTATCTGTCGGGGACATTGTGGCTCTTTCCGGCATAGAGGGCATCAACATAGGGGATACCATTACAGACAGCGAAAACCCCAGGCCCTTGCCAAGAATAACGGTTGACGAGCCAACAATATCGATGGTCTTTTCTGTAAACACTTCGCCCTATGCCGGGAGGGAAGGCAGATATGTGACTTCAAGGAATCTCAGGGAGAGGCTTGAGAAAGAATTGCTTTACAACGTGGCAATAAAGGTCGATTTTCAGATGACCGATTCCTTTAAGGTGATGGGCCGAGGGGAGTTGCAACTCGCTATCCTGATAGAAATGATGAGACGCGAGGGCTACGAGCTCTCGGTGTCCATGCCGGAGACAATAACGAAAACGATCAATGGTGCCCTGCATGAACCGATGGAGGTTCTTGTCATCGATGTTCCGGAAGAGTTTGTCGGCGTGGTTACTCAGCAAGTCGGCATGAGGAAAGGCAAGATGCTGAAGATGCAGAATAACGGGCACGGCAGGGTGAGACTCGAGTTCAGGGTCCCGTCAAGGGGCCTTATCGGTTTCAGGTCGCAATTCCTGACCGATACAAAGGGTGCGGGCCTGTTAAACCATCTCTTTGACGGATATGATCCGTGGCATGGAGCGATGTCAAAGAGGCATACCGGCGCCCTGGTTGCAGACAGGCCGGGAAAATCCACTACCTATGCCTTATTCCACTTACAACCCAGGGGGACGCTCTTTGTCAAAGAGAATACGCCTGTGTACGAGGGGATGATCATCGGAGAAAATGCAAAGGAAAGCGATCTGGATGTGAATGTCACCAAGGAAAAGAAGCTCACGAATATGCGGGCTTCTAACGCTGATGATGCACTTCAGCTGATACCCCCGCGGCTTTTGAGCCTTGAGCAGGCGATAGAGTTCATTAAGGAAGACGAGTTCGTTGAGGTCACTCCACAGTCGACAAGGCTTAGGAAAAAAGTTCTGGAGGCTAATAAAAGACCCAGGGTTAAGTCCTAGAAAAACTGAGATCAATGCTCCGTAAGGCCCTATTAATCTGCATCGCAGCACTCATTTTATATGTCAGCTCTTTTTTTGTTTTTCCAGATGTGTCTGTTCTCCAGAAGCAAAATCCTCTAAAGACCTCTTTCATGCAATACCGGCTAAAAGAGTGGGAAAAGCAGGGGAAACACATAAGAATCAGTCAGACGTGGGTCACCCTTGCGCATATATCCCCGTATCTGATAAAGGCAGTCCTCATTGGAGAGGATGACAAATTCTGGAGACACGAGGGTTTTGACTTTGAGGCCATGCAGAAGGCTCTTGAAAAGGACATAAAAAAGAAGAAATTTAAATTCGGGGGCAGTACCGTGAGCCAGCAGCTCGCAAAAAACCTTTATCTGTCACCATCCAAGAACCCCATGCGGAAAATAAAAGAAGCCATCCTCACTTGGCGATTGGAAAAAACCCTCTCAAAAAAAAGAATCCTTGAGCTCTACCTCAATGTGGCTGAGTGGGGTGAAGGCATCTTCGGCATTGAAGCGGCGGCACGCCATTATTACGGCAAATCAGCGTCAGCCCTCACTCCTGAGGAGGCCACCAGACTGGCCTCAGTGCTGCCAAACCCCATAAGGTACAATCCACTCGGCACCTCAACATACGTTGAGAATCGCTCAAGGTTGATCTATAACATTATGGTGAAAAGGGGCATAGTATCTGAGGAGTATGAGGAACTGATGGAAGACTCAGGCAAACCGAGGACTTCCGCTACGGAAGACAAACCCGAGGCTGATGGGGTTGCCGGTGGCGGTAAAGATGCTGTCCCCCGCTGAACCGTGTGCGCCTTTATCCGCCCCATATAAACGGCTTGCAACGGTCGATAGAGACGCCAGAATGTTCAGAGTCCCTCTAGTGGCGGTTTTCTGTAAGTTAGGAAAGGCCAGACTATCTGAGGAATTCTCTTACTCTGATCCGGGTCCTATCTCAAGTGTGACGCCCCCACAACGAATCAAGGAGGAGCCCGAAGTTCTTCGCCAGCACCGGGTGAAAGTCGGTGCCCGCCCGATGCATGATCGACACGCTGATCGTTTCCTTATTATACGCGCGGCGGTATTGTTTCGCCGTGCTCATTGCGTCAAAGTAGTCAGAAATAGTAGTCATATGGCTGCATATGTTCTGCTCCCACGAAGCCGCGACTGTCGGATACCCCGACAGATCATACATCAGGTGATGCTCAAACGCTGTCACAACAGCCAGCTGTGGCACTCCAGGGTTGTCCATGAGATACCGAGCACCCTTGAGTGGATGCTCACGCACCACAGCCCATTCCGCTTCCGTCAGCTTCCCGGGCTTATTCAGAATTTCTTCAGGAATGAAGAGCTTGCCGATATCGTGCAGCAGTGACGCAACCCCGATATCATGCAGCAGTTGGCCTTTAATATCCAGCGAGAGCGCCTGTGCAAGGTTAAGAACGCATACATTGGTTGAGTGTGTAAAAGTGTGCTCATCTAGGATCCTCAGTGGCGCAAGGGCAGTCAGGACAGGACTTTCCTGTCGAAAGGTCTTGATAAATGCCCCAACAATATTGTACAAGCCCGAAACATGGAAATGTTTACCTTGCCTGATGGCCTCATAAATCTCACGGAACTGGTCAAGCTCAGCCTGCGGAAGGTCCTGAAGCAACGGCAACAGGATTTCGCTGTCTGATGGTAACGCCAGCCCAAGGCCCGTCTCAAGGCCAACCGTGCCAAAGGAGATGGACGCCAAATCCTGCGGCAATGATCCCTCACGGCTTGCGGCCATGATCCCAATCAAAGACCTGATTTCTTCATCCGCGATGCCGCTCCTTACTGTGATATGACTACAACCATGTTCGCGGAACGCTAGGGCAAACCGCTCAGTGTAAATGCTATCAGGCAAACGTACCGAGTCAGACACGAGATGGTCTTCCAAGATCATGAGTGACAGCTGCGGATTTTCACCGATGGCGGCCCTCAGGGCCCCGGCCGCCTCGAGCAACATCCGCTCCGTCTGAGGATGCTTAATGCCGTACATCCGTGTGTTGGACATGGCTATGGTGAAGAAACGGAGAAATGTCTGGATATCGCGACGCCGCTCAGGGCTCATAACGCAGCTCCCTCATCTGCCTCTCAACCTCCTCGGCCCTCTCAGCAAGTTGTTTGCTGCCGAATTTACGCACCCGGCGCAAGAGCTCAAGCGCCGCAGGTGAACTAAAACTGCCAAGCGCGGAAACGATCTCCTCTTTGACCTGCTGGAGCGCAGCCCTGCGGAAGAAATGCTTCCTTCTAAGGATCTTTTCAAGGACCGGCAGACATGAGGCGTCATTAATGACGGAAAGCCCCTGAATGGCCGCTAGTTTTAATTGGACTTCATCCTCCGAGAACCCTTCGGTATCAATGATAGACTGAAGCTTCAGGACTATTTCTGGGCCCCCATGCTGCGCCGCCAGAAGGGTCGCGGCCATACGGACCTCACGGTCCCGGTTACCAAGATCATCCGCCAGCATCTCCAGACCGCCAGCATCCTTGAGATCGAGCAGCCCCTTCTGGACCTCCTGCCGCACCTTGGGATGCTCATGGCGTTGGAGTCTCCGCAACAGCGGAATGACCGCCCTGCCGCCGATGCTGCGCAGGATAAGGGCCAGATTGCGCACAAAATACCAGCGGCCGTCCCTCAGTCTTGCGCCGACCATGTCAATGGCAGGGGGACCGCATTCGATAATGCGATCGATGTAGAAACGGCGCAGAGAAAGGCTCTCTTCCTCAGCCAGGCGGTCGAGCATCGGATCTACAAAGGGCAGGCCGACATGCCGCACTAAAACAGTAATGTCCTCAAACTTCTGTTTGCCCCAGATGACCGAACTCTGGAGCACCTCATCGATAAAGTCAGGTTGCGCAAACGCATTCCGCACGATACTCTGGTATACGTCCGCATGTTCCAGCTTCTGCATGCGGTCGAAAATCCCAGTGAGAATATCAAACTCACCCGTCCGCACAAAATACCCGCAGAGATCAATCAGTTTACGACTAAGCATGTTCTCATGCGGCATGTCGCCCGCAGAAATATCCAGCAGCTCAAGGATGATGTGCGAGATTTTGATCTCGAGCCAGCGGTCTTCGAATGTATTTTTAAGCTCCACGATCTCCTGTTCTTCCTGCGAGCTCAAAGTATCACTGTCCAGCAGCGAGTGAAGCGCCTGGTAATCTTTCTCAGAAACGAGCTTTCCCAGATCCTCCTCCTGGAAAATAACACGAAGCTTTCGCTGCAAAGAATCTGCTACTGCATCAGCCGCTTCAGTAGGCAGGTCGTCTGCTGATATGTCAGGAAGGACGATGTTCCTGGCCTTTGCCAAGCGTTGAAGAATGATAAGGATTGGGGGGGGGGCATAGTTGTCTTTTCTCAGTCCCTTGCTGAGCGACTCAACAATCATCTCTTCAGAGAAACCATCCAACAGTTTTTCGGCAATCGCCGGGCGCTCAGAAAGCGCGGCAAAACAAGTCTGCAGAAAATAGTCTCTCATATCAGGATTCAGCGAGTGCAGAAAACGGATGAACTTGGCCAGTTCACGGGGATCGTGCGTCATAGTGTCCTGGTCGACCCGTCTCAGGAATTGCCCAAGCAGGCCAAGAATGGCAGGGACCGTGTCGCCCCTTTTATGGGCGATCTCGTCCTGAAGCATTTCAGCAAGCAACTCAGGAGTCGCATCTGAGATCGTGCCAGCGTCGGCGGTGTTAATGCCCGGCCCGAAAAGCGTCCCCGCAAGAACGCCACGGACAAACCGCTCCCAGAGATTGCCGGATTCTGTCTCAGTCTCGCCCTCTGTGCCATACCGTACTGAAAAGGCTCCGTAATCAATCGTCTGTACCCTTATATGCTCAAGCGTCGCATCATTGAGCATCCGCAAAACACCGTCCTGCGCATCAGCCTGTTCCTGAGCCATGAGGCACTCGTTGAACTTCTGCAGTTCCTCCGGTGTCACTCCTGACGTGAACGTAAGGGTAACAATACCCAGTGAAAATAGTGAGTTGGCGAAATCAAGGACAGCTGGATCCGTGGCCTCGATCTTTTCTTCACCGACAAGGAGAGCGTTCTTAGTAATGCCAATTACCAGGCTCGCTGCGCCGGAAAGCAGGGTACTCAGCGTGGCATGCGCCCGGGCAAGGGTCCTCTCAACCATCGGGTGACCATGGGGATACGCCGTGATATGACGACGCAGCACATTGAGTTCATAAATGAGCTTCCGGAGGTCATTGGGGCCGTGTTGCATGATCCCTTCCTGCAAAACAATTTCTCCTATCTTTCCAATTCGGCCTGTCACTTCCCTCAGTACGTATCCAAGCGGCTACCAGGCCTTGCGGTACTGCTCATTATGACCACGCCGACAGGTTGCTTCAGGACTCAAGCAGTTCTTCCCGCATATCTTCCATAGCACATTGTACTTTTTTCTAGCGCAAGATTTACCCTCTTGCCCTAGAACAGCGCGCCTAAATATATTATACAAAAATGCGGGGGGCCCATGTAAAATATCCATTGGTGCGGACAGGTAATCTCCCTATTATGGCAGTCCAGCAAGAAGAATTTACGTGAGGTGTAATGAGAAGAAATTATTTTGGAAGTAGAATTGTTAAACCTTCGGTACATGCAGCATTACTCAACTTTTCATCAAATGATGAAAACGACAATGAAACATTGTGCTGCGTTGCCTTCAGTAGCATTGCAGCAGAAAGATGCACTGCATCGAAACCCCGCAAACCATATAGGTTCACTAGACGCCCCGCCTCCAATTCATCAAAGTCCACTGCCGCGAAGCGTTCCCATTCATTAGTAAACTTGGTGATCAGGGAATCATATTGCCTCTCAGTTAAATCACCCTGCCTGAAGCGTCTGCTTATTGCCGACATTGTTTCGGGATACGCTATGCGACAAGTGGCAACTATTTCAGCTTCTTCAACGCATTTCTTAACTAAAACTGTATGGGCTTCCTGAACATATAACTTCACAAGACTACTGGTATCAAGATAGACGATCATCGCCGCTCCTCAAGAACAGTCTTAGAAAGAGATTTGCCTTTCATTTTGACATTATCGAGTCCCTCAGGCTTTCCCCCTGACCACTTAACCTTGCCTGATTCAAGCAGTGACTTCACCGCTTTCCTCTCCTTGGAAATTGGAACGACCAAGGCAACCTCCTTGCCGTGTTCGGTTATGACGACTTCTTCTCCTTGGCGTACTCTGTCAACATAATTGCTGAGTTTGGCCTTTAATTCTTTTATCCCGACGGAAATCATGTTAACCTCCATAATACATAATATAGTTACAATATACTATAAAAGTGGTTACATTGGCAAATGGGAGGACATCTTTTAGACACGCTAAGCTACCGCCTTGATTAATGTCCCGTTGTCACGTTGAAAGTTTTCCTGATATCCCAACTTAAACGTTTCTCACCCTCCGTATTACCCGGTCAATAATCTGGACCTACTTACTGTCAGATATGCGTCGTCGACGACAACAAAAAGCACTGGTCTTGATCTTACGAAAACTGAAATAGACGCCCCCGTTCATCGCGTCGTGTCTCCGCTTCATTGATTATAGAGGGATGCCCGACAAATATCTTCTGCTATCCGCGGTGCAATCTTCCAGTTGCGAAACCATTAATGAACTTTGGCGTTAACTAATGCTTCTTTTTGCGACAGGGAAATAACTCTGTCGCTTCGCCAAAGTGCTGTTTTCTAAAGATGTGATCTACATCACCAAATATCAGTTGCTTTCATCATAATATACCTCATAGGAGACTTTAATTCGAGGACGGTGTACCCAATATTTTTTTAATATGCGAGGGGCTATCTTCTGTTCTCAGTGGCTTCAAATATCTTCAGAAAGGCCAAGAAACAGCCTGAACGGAAGTATGAAAATGCTTCCCTAAGCCCCCGGGCTAGCGTGACAATGGGCATGAACATTACCCCGCGTCACCAATAACCAATTGGTCGTGATGTCGGGCGCCTCTTTCAATAGAGATCGGGTCTGGCAAGAAGGAGGTTGATTTTGGCAGCTAAATTATGTTTCTTCGCGATTTTAACAGTCACCGATCGAGTCTCTAACAAAAGTCTTAGGGATTAAACGAACGCCTTCTTCGATAAAGTGTCGGCGTTTTGATGGGGCATGCGTGAAAAGGAGTAATTTATTATGAAAACAGCAGCAAGAGTATGTATTTCGGCGGTAAGTATTGTTATAAGTCTTTCTGTCTGTTTCCTGCCGCCTGGCAGTGCATCGCTTGCCGCAACACTTCCCGTTTATGGTGACAGTCTCGCTGCCGGATGGGACAACTGGTCCTGGAACACCACAGCTAATTTTATGAACATCTCGCCTGTATTTAGCGGCACATATTCACTTTCCGCCACATTTACCGCAGCCTGGGGAGGCCTTTACCTCGCCACAAACAGTTCGGTACCAAGCACCCCTTATGACACGTTACAGTTCTGGATTAATGGAGGCAGTCAGGGTGGTCAGGAGTTACGTGTTATGCTTTCCGATGGCAACTATAATCTGATCGACCCCGGAGTCGCTGTGCCAGTGAACGCGAACGCGTGGACTCAGGTCAATGTATCTCTGGCTGACCTCGGTAACCCCGCACAGATCGGGGGGATCGTCTGGCAGGATACCAGCGGAGGCCCACAACCAACGTTCTATCTCGACCAGATATCTCTTATTGATCAGGGCATCCCTCCTGCGCCTCCTGGGCAAGGACCTAGCTTGAACATCGATACGAGTTCTGCGCGGCATGTGATCAGCGAAGGCATCTACGGAATGAATTTCGCGCCAGAGCAACTTGCCGCGGAGCTGTCCCTGCCGGTCTCCCGCTGGGGTGGCAATGGGACTACGAGGTATAACTGGCAGAATGACACCTCTAACCACGCAAGCGATTGGTATTTTGAAAACATTCCGGAGGACAATCCAGATCCCTCGCTGCTGCCCGATGGCTCCGCTGCGGATCTTTTTGTCGAACAAAACCGGCGGACAAACACAGAGTCTCTTGTCACAGTGCCCCTTATCGGATGGACGCCCAAAGCGCGCGCTGTCGCATGCGGCTTCAGCGTGGCCAAGTATGGCGCACAACAGAGCACCGATCCCTGGCAACCAGACTGTGGCAATGGCATCCAACCTGACGGGACAGTGATTACCGGCAACGATCCAGCTGATACCAGTACCCAGATCGGTCCCGACTTTGTAAAGGCCTGGATCAACTACCTTACTGGGAAATATGGCACAGCGGCAGGCGGGGGTGTGGCCTACTATGACCTCGACAATGAGCCGATGTTGTGGAACAGCACGCATCGAGACGTGCATCCTCAGCCCACCAGCTACGACGAGATGCGCAACCTTACCTATCAATACGCGCCGGCGATAAAGGCGGTGGATCCATCGGCGCAGACGCTCGGCCCAGTGGCATGGGGCTGGTGCGAGTATTTCTACTCCGCACTTGATGGTTGCAGCATCGGAATCGATTACCAATCCCATGGCAATACGCCTTACGTAGCGTGGTATCTCCAGCAGATGCATGCCTATGAACAGAACAATCAACTGCGCATCCTCGACTACCTTGACCTTCACTACTATCCCCAAGCAAACGGCGTAGCGCTCTCGTCAGCGGGCGACTCCTCCACCCAAGCCCTGCGCTTACGCTCAACACGCTCGCTCTGGGATCCCACATACACAGATGAGAGCTGGATTAATACTGCGGTGTTTTTGATTCCACGCATGCATGACTGGGTGGATGCCAACTACCCCGGCACCAAGCTTTCCATAAGCGAATACAATTGGGGCGGCCTCGAGAGCATCAATGGCGCCCTAGCTCAAGCCGATGTGCTCGGCATCTTCGGTCGTGAAGGCCTGGACCTCGCCACTTTGTGGGACCCGCCCACTGAGACCCAGCCTGGCTCATTCGCCTTTCGAATGTACCGCAATTATGACGCCGCGGGACATGGTTTCGGTGATGTCAGCGTTCAAGCGGCAAGCGCAGACCAGAGCATGCTGGCAGTGTATGCCGCGGAGCGCAGCGCTGACAATGCACTGACCATTATTGTGATCAACAAGTCTCTATCCGACCTGACTAGTGAAATCAGCTTGGCAGGCTTTGCTCCGGCACCGACGGCACTAGTCTATCAATACGGTGCCACTTCTCAGGATGCCATCATTCAGCTGCCCGATCAGCCGGTGACAGCAAGTGGCTTCAGCACGTCTTTCCCCGGCAATTCGATCACCCTCTTCATTCTGGCGCCCGAGTCAACAAGCAATCAGACTATTACCATAACAAAATTAGGCACTGGAAGTGGTAGCGTAACGGCAAACCCAGGAACTATCAGCTGGGCTGGCAATACAGGCACAGGAACTTACAGCTACAATGCGCCGGTCACATTGACCGCCACAGCTGATACCGGGTCTACCTTCGCGGGCTGGACCGGATGCGATGCGGCAGCCGGCAACCAGTGCAGTCTGATCATGAGTGCACCAAAGACAGTTACCGCCACGTTCACCTTAAATCAATACAGCCTCACCGCCAATGCTACGGGAACCGGCTCAGGGACGGTAACGTCGAGCACAGGCGGGATCAATTACACGTATCCGGCAGCAAGCCAGGGCTCAGCGGTGGTTAATTTTGGAACGGCTGTGACACTGACCGCAGAGGCAGCCACTGGATCGGGCGCTGCATGGTCAGGCGACTGCGACTCTACGGGGGGCACAACGACAAATGCGACCTGCACCATAGCCAGCATGAATATGGCAAAAACAGTGACAGCGACATTCACGGCATCAACCTGCAGCTTCGGTATTTCTCCGACTTCTGCTACCTTCAACAGAGCCGGCAACAAGGGCAGTGTCAGTATCACCGCATCGTCGAGCAGTTGCGCGTGGACAGCCAAGAGCAATGTCTCATGGATAACTATTACGTCCGGCGCCAGCGGCACTGGAAAAGGAACGGTAAAATATTCGGTATCGAAAAACAGCACCGGAAAAAATAGGACTGGTACCATGACCATAGCAGGACGCACTCTCACTGTAGTGCAGACAAAATAAGAACCCAGGGAACACGGGCCTGCAGTGTCCTTCAGCCCCGGATTCAATAGGCATTACCTATCAGGATAACTGCCAATGCCCACAAATCGCCCTTTTGCTGACTGGACCTTCACATAAGTGATAGTTGAGACATGACCGCTACCGCATTAAGTGACTTCCTTCTGGAAAGTGCTACCGTCCGAGAGATTGCTGGAGGACTGCATGTCTCAGCAAATCACAAACTTATATTGCGCTGTGAAGTGGTCTGAATGACGTTGGAGTTGCGATCACATTGGGAGCATTACAAAGGCGTTCTTGGGAAAGAAATATTAATCAATAAAATATCACAAACAGAATCAGTGTGACCCCCGCGCCGAGGACCGCACCCAGGATAACCTCAATGTAGGTATGCGCCTGCACTGTCACTCTGCTCCTGGCAATAAGTACCGCAAGTATAAGGCACAGGAGCGATGCCTTGAGACTACCGGCAATGAAGGAGATAGCGACCCAGGCGGAGAAAGCCACCGCAGCGTGACCGCTTGGTAATCCCCCCCTGAGCGGATGCCCCTTGCCGGAATATGCCTTCAAAACAATCACAAGTATCAACACCAGTACAATCGACATGAGAGCGATTTCATCCTTGGAATGCTTTGCTACGGAGAGACCACTCTCAGCCAACCTGCTGAGATAGGGAAAAAGAATGATATATCCCACTACCGCCGCGCCAAAGGCGGTTATAAGCACAGCCCCGGCAGCCACATCCTTTGCAATTCGTGCTCTTTCGCTGAAGTCAGGAGAAAGCATATCTACCACGTACTCAACCGCGGTATTAAACATCTCGCTCAGCAGGACAAGTATGATCGCAAGGGCGACGATCAAAAAATCGGTCCGTTCCAATCCCAGCACATAGCTCACTATCAGGACAGTAAGCGCGGCATAAAGATGATATCTCAGATGTCTCTGCGTCCGCGCAGCATGAAGAATACCCTCTATGGCGTTGTTTGTGCTCTCAACCCATTTTTTCAACGGCAGTTATTCCCTCGAGAAGGCTTTTCTCCATCTGTCTCATTTTTCTTGCCTGATAGCTGTTCCTCTCATGGTCGTAGCCAAACAGATGAAGGAGCCCGTGAATGAGCAAGCGGTTGACTTCCTCATGAAGGGTCGATCCATACTCTTGAGCCTGTCTGTTGGCCTGGTGAAGATTAATAATTATATCGCCGATCATGACTATAGACGGTGAAGAGCCGCCGGAGCCAAGCTTTTGGAGCCTTCTGTCTTTATCACGCGTTTCCGGATAATCAGCCATTTGGGGGAAAGAGAGCACATCAGTTGCACGATCAATGCCACGATAAGCAAGATTGAACTCTCGCATCTGCCGGTCGTTCACCAGCAAGATGCTGAGCTCAATAGTCGTAAGGGGCTGTAATGAGCTAAGGAGGCCTACGCTGCCCTGCCTAATTAATTGTTTCAGTACCCGTCGTAGTAGGCGCGTGATTCTCTGGTGACTTATCTTTATCAGTCGTTGGTTGTTCCTTATTATTACTTCCATTTCCCTTGGCAGCAACTGTCTTTTCATCCTTGCTATGCGTGCCCTTCACACTGAACTCCGGGTATTCTACCCGTTTATGGAATATGCTGGTCAGAATGTAGGTAAACCGCCTCTTTATCTCCGACATGTCCCTCAGGGTGAGTTCGCACTCATCGATCTGGCCCGCAAGAAAAATGCTGTTTATGATCTTTTCCACGAGTGCCGCAATCCTCGAGGGAGTCGGATCCGTCAGTGTCCTTGATGTTGCTTCGACCGCATCGGCCATCATGACAAGGGCTGCGACCCTTGACTGAGGCTTTGGACCCGGATAACGATAGGTTTCCTCAGGAGGCGAGCCATCTGTTTTCTGTTCCAGCGCTTTATGGTAAAAATAAGTTATGAGACTGGTTCCGTGATGCTGCTCAATGATGTCAATAATCGACTGAGGCAACTTGTAGTGCCTTCCAAGCTCGACGCCCTCCTTGATATGAGAAGTGAGGATCATGCTGCTCATGGTAGGCGCCAGCTTGTCATGCCTGCTGATGCTGCTTGTCTGGTTTTCGATGAAGTATTCGGGCATCTTCAGCTTGCCGATGTCATGATAATAGGAACACACTCTGGCCAGAAGCGCATTCGCCCCCACCGCTTCGGCCGCCGATTCAGCAAGATTCCCCACGATCACACTGTGGTGGTAAGTGCCTGGAGCATTGATCATCAGGGCACGCATCAGCGGCTGGTCGAGATCGAGCAGCTCGACGAGACTTATATCGGTTACGATCCCGAATCTATATTCAATGGCCGGTAATACAATAGAAATGACCGCCGCCACTGAAAGGCCGGAGAGGCCTGCAAAAAGCAGAGTCGAGGGCGCCAGGGGAGCGAAGAGGTTTCCCCTAACAAGGAGAATAATGGCCGCCGAGGCGATATTGACTGCACTCACATACAGGCCAGCCTTTATCAGTGCAGAGCGTCTCTTGCACCTGAAAACACCAAATGCGGCAGTGAGGCTCCCGATGAATATATAAATTGAATAGTACGGATCGTTCAGCCACATCCCTGTCAGAAGGCTCATCGCGAAGGAAAAGCTGATGGCCAAATGGAAATCAAATATAAGAGTGATCAGCATCGCCCCTACCGGAAGAGGGATCCCGAAAATAAATGATGCCTCAGGAGGCAGGTCAAACCCCTTGTGGAGCGCGAGGAGCATGTGTGCAAAGACGCGCCCTAAAATGACAGTACCGGCGATAAGGATGCCCAAAAGGAGCATCATCTTATTATTATTGAGATAGGCGGGTTTGTACCGCTTAATGTCCTTGAAGAAAATAAAGAAGATAAAGGTGATTATGAGGAAATTTCCAAGCAGATGGTCAATGCCGGCCTTTCCTTGAATGGCCAGGGCAGAGATCAGACTAATGATGATCAGGACTGTATATCTGAAGAGCTCGTCCTTGCGTTTTTCCCTGTAGTCGCTGACGAGTTTCCTAATGTCCCTCAGTCTTGTTGTCAGATCACTCTTCTGCTGTACGGTTTTCATATCTTTCGTAGGCACCTACAATCTCCTGGACAAGCTTATGTCTGACGACGTCATTCTGGGAAAAATAGACTATCCTGATATCTTCAATATCTTTGAGTATCTTGATCGCCTCTACGAGCCCCGACGGTCGGCCGGCCGGCAAGTCTATCTGGGTAATATCACCGGTAATCACCGTCTTCGATCCAAATCCGAGCCTCGTTAAATACATTTTCATCTGTTCTGAAGTGGTATTCTGAGCTTCATCAAGTATGATAAAGGAGTCATTCAGGGTCCTCCCTCGCATGAACGCAAGGGGTGCGATCTCGATGGTACCTCTCTCTATTAATTTCAGCGCCTTGTCTATTTCCATCATATCAAAAAGGGCATCGTATAGAGGCCTCAGGTACGGGCTCACCTTTTCCGCTATATCTCCAGGCAGGAAGCCCAGTTTCTCGCCTGCCTCAACGGCCGGTCTGACCAGCACAATCCTGGAGACCTGCTTGCTAAGAAAGGCGTTGATCGCCATGGCCATTGCAAGGTACGTCTTGCCAGTGCCGGCAGGCCCTATCCCGAAGACAATATCAAACCTGCTCATCGCATCTATGTAGTAGCCTTGTCTTTCGGTCTTCGGAATAATGAATCTCTTTTTGGAGGAGACCGGGATGCTGCTCTGGAAAAGGTCTCTGACTGATACTTCTTTTCCCTCTGACATTGACTTTACCGCATAGCTGATATCCTCTGGCTTCAGTATATAACCTTTCCTGTTTACCTCCCGTATCTCCTGGAATATCCGCTCGGCATTTTCAACATGGTCCCCAGTTCCCTGGATGATGGCCTTGTTGCCCCTGATCGCAATAGAGACTCCAAGAAAATTCTCTATAATCTTGAGGGTCTTATCAATGCTCCCGTGAAGGAATGGATATTCCTTTTCTTCGTCAAGCTCGAGTTCTATGGTCTTCGTATCGCTCCCTCCTGATCTGCACACCGCCTCTTTTTTTTGAATTGACGCCGTGTTCATAAAATGAGCATAGCATCCCCATAGGAGAAAAATCTATAACCCCTATGGATGGCCTCCTGATATGCCTGGGACAACTTTTCATAGCCGACAAAAGCGGATGCCAGCATCAGCGGTGTTGACCGCGGGAGATGAAAATTGGTAATGAGGCTGTCGGCGGCTCTGAATTGGTGACCGGGGTGTATAAAGATATTGGTCAGACCGCGTATCCGTCCTGAACACTCTGAGCGCGACCCTTCGGTTAAGCCCCGATGACCGTTGACACGTCGGTAAGTTCCGCTCATGTATCCTTCGATGGCCCTTGTTGTCGTTGTCCCGACTGATACAAGCCTTCCGCCCGCTGCCTTTATGTGCGTTATCTCGTCTATCAATGAGGATCCAATCTCAAAATATTCAGGATCCATTTTGTGGCCCTCCAGAGACTCGGTCTTGATAGGCCTGAAAGTGCCGGGTCCGACGTGCAGAGTCAATCTCCTTATGACAACCCCTTTTGCCCTGATCTCATCGAGAAGTTTCTCCGTAAAATGAAGTCCCGCGGTTGGGGCGGCGACGGACCCCTGAGCCTCGGCATAAACTGTCTGATATCTGCGTTTATCTTCGTCATCCGGCACCCGTTTGATGTAAGGAGGTAAAGGCATGAATCCTATGCGCCATAATGTGTCCAACTCCTCAGCCGGTCCTATGTTCAGGAATCTCAGAAACCTTGCATCACCGCTGCGCGGGCCTCCATTATTTTGCCGAGGCGTTTCGTCATTTTCTGCCAAGAGCTGTGCCTCAATGCTCCCTCCTATCACGATTTTGCCACTGTATTTTCCACGGCACATGACCTGCCAGAGACCATCCTCGTCAAGTCTGTTGAGGAGAAGGACATCTATCTTGCCGCCGGAGGGTTTTGTGCCGATGAGCCGCGCGGGAAACACCTTGGTGTCATTGAGTAAAAGCATGTCCCCCTCATTCAGATAGGCGGTGATATCGCAAAAGCTCTTGTGTTCAAGGCCTCCATCACGGCGAATGACAAGGAGCCTGGCCTGATCCCTCGCTTCGGCAGGCCGTGTGGCAATGAAATGCGGAGGGAGATGAAAATCAAAGTCAGCGGTCTTCATAGAGCTGTATGCTGGTTCCAGGATAGAACTTGGACAGTATCTCCCTATAGCCAGCGCCTTCCCTTGCCATCTTGAGGGCGGTCCACTGGCACATGCCGACACCGTGCCCATAGCCCTGCCCTTCAAAGATGCAGGAATCCCCCTGCACCATGATTTTAAGAATCCCTGTGCTGGGCAGCCTGTCCCAGCCAAGGCTCTTCCGTAACTCCGTGGCGGGCACTCGCTTCTCACCGCTCTCTGTGACGATCGTCAGGTCCCTGACCCGCTGTGAAACAGTGTAAGAATCAATCAGTATGTCCTTGATGCCTCTGATGTTGAGGGCCTGCTCGATATCAGCGATCCGGATTTTCTTTTCCCACAGATAATATGGAGAGAGCTCACAGTGCGTCTCCACAGGCTTGAGGTAGGGATAGCTTTTCCCAAAAACCTCAATTGGGTCTTCTGTCATATTACAGCTAGTAGAATGGTAGAAAGCGGCTATCGGCTTTCCTTCGTAGGTGATGATCTCGCCCTTCGTATCGTTGACCGCTTTGTTGATAGCCGTCGCAATGAGGCCCCCCTTATACACCTGATCAAGGACCGACGAGGTCAGATGATACCCGATTTTCTGTGTCCCGTTGTTAATCTTCTGATACAACGCATAAGTGCGCGCCACAACAGCCTGCGCCTTCAGGGCCTCCAAATCCCAGCTGCTGCCAACCTCTCCGGCCACAACGCCCTTTGTGTAATCTTCCAGAGGTATCTCGTTAACGATGTACAGACCGTCTTGACCTTTCCATACCTCGATGTTGCCCGAATATTTCAATCCGTTCAGAAGGGCCTCCGCGTCGCCTTTGCCAAGCTTTTCCACTTTCTCGTCATTCTTGGGGATCTTTGAGAATTTCCCGTCCAGGAGGAGTACCCTGATAGTGGTCTCCGCGTAAGACATGGTCGCAAACGCCAAGAGCTGCCAGCAAAAAATAACGGACAGTATCAAAAAAGAAAGCTTGCGGACTCTGCCCTCTCGCCTGATTGCCTTCACGCTATCTCCTCCCCATTAGCCAGAATATGAAAGTCAGAAGGAGACTGAGGATTATGCTTGTCGCCAGCGGGAAGTAGAAAGTGAAATTCTTTCTCTGAACGATGATGTCACCCGGCAGCCTGCCAAGCCATGGGATCTTGCCGGAAAGCATGATCAAGCCCCCGACGGCGATGACGACTATCCCGGCAATGACTACTAACTTTCCTATCTGTTCGATTCCGTTCATGGATGCATGCTCTAGCAATATCTTAAGAAGTCAATTGACTGTTAGATAACGCTCCATCTCAGAATAAACGCACCCGCAGTATTTCTGACGGTACAGCTCCAGTTCCCTCGACATTTTCCGCCCCTGGGCGAACCCCTTTCTGAAGTCCTCTCCGTAAAATTCGACCGAGTATCTCTCCTGCATCAGCCTCCCGATATCCATAATCATATCAAATTTCTGGTATGGACTCACCAACAGGGAGGATGTGAAGGCATCGGCTTGTATTTCCCGGGCCTTCCGCGCCGTCTTCTCAAGCCTCACGGTATAGCAGTATTCGCACCTGCTGTCTTCGTTGCCGACGACATGCCTCAAATATTCCTTTAAGCCATAAAAATCTTCGTATTCCACTTCAAGATTCCAAAGGCCTTGAAGTCTTTCAAGCGAATCGAGCCTTTTTTTATATTCTGTGAAGGGGTGAATGTTCGGATTGTACCAGAACCCTTTGACTGCGATCCCCCTTTCCCTCAGCACCGTCGTCGGATATAAGGCACAGTTTGCACAACATATATGCATGAGCAGTTGCATAATTATCTGTTTTTGACCTTACGGCAACCCCGTATATTGACAGAATATCCGGAGCGCTCCCTCAACAGACATGCCCACCTGAGCAAGGGTCCAGCGATGGTCTCTTCGCATCTTTCCCCGCTTTTTTGCCTGAAGCTAAAACAACCCATGCGGCACCTTTATCCCCAGATGCTCATACGCGAGCTTCGTGGCAACCCTGCCCCTGGCAGTCCTTTCGAGCAGACCCTCCTGCAGCAGGTAGGGCTCATACACATCCTCGATGGTTTCTCTGTCTTCCCGCAAGGAGGCCGCAAGGGCTTCTATCCCGGCAGGACCTCCGCCGAACTTCTCTATGAGGGTGCGCAGCAATTTTCGGTCTGTCTCGTCAAGCCCTCGGCCGTCAACATCTAATGCATCCAGCGCCTTCTTGGATATATCCATGTTGATGGTCCCGTCCCCCTTGACCTGGGCGAAATCCCTTATGCGCTTAAGGAGCCTGTTAGCGATCCTTGGAGTTCCGCGCGCCCTCATCGCGATTTCTATCGCCGCATCGTCCTCTATCCCTATCTTCAGAAGATAAGCGGAGCGCTTTACTATCTTCCGCAGTTCCTCATCGTTGTAAAATTCAAGCCGGCATATAATGCCGAATCTATCTCTCAGGGGGGAAGTGAGGAGACCTGTCCTGGTCGTCGCCCCCACGAGGGTGAAACTCGGCAAGGGAAGCTTCAAGGTCCTGGCGTTGGGTCCCTGGCCGATAATGATGTCGAGTTTGTAGTCCTCCATGGCTGGGTAGAGAACCTCCTCCACAATCCTCGGCAGCCTGTGGACCTCGTCAATAAACAGGATGTCCATGTCCGAAAGATTGGTGAGTATTGCGGCAAGGTCGCCTGGCCTTTCAAGAACAGGGCCGGATGTCGTCTTTATGTTGACGCCTAATTCATTGGCTATGATCGTCGCCAGGGTAGTCTTGCCAAGGCCCGGCGGGCCGAAGAACAGAAGATGGTCAAGGGGCTCCTTCCGCTGGCGGGCGGCATCGATAAAGACCTTTAGATTGTCCTTGATCCGCTCCTGCCCGACGAACTCGTCCAGAAAGCGGGGCCTCAGATTCAACTCAAAGGGGATGTCCTCCTGGATTACTTCAGGAGAGAGCGGGACCGGCTGCTGATCCTCTATTCTCATCGTTCCACCGTAAGATATTTCAAGGACTCCCTCAGCAACCTTTCAATGTCCCTGAGGCCACTGCCATATGCCTTATCCAGTGCGTCCTGAGCGACACCCTTCTTGTAGCCAAGGTTCTCAAGGGCAGAGAGGGCATCATCATAGAGGCGCTCCTTCTCCAGCGTAATGGATGGCAGCTTCCCCTTGAGTTCTAGTATCAGTCTGTGCGCGGTCTTCTTGCCGAGGCCTGGCACCCTGCAGAGGGTATCAACATCTTCCGAGTGTATGGCATCGTAAAAATTGTCATGGGGGATTGTGGACAGTATGCTCAAGGCTATCTTGGGACCTATTCCCGATATATTGATGAGGGTCGAGAATACCCTCTTCTCTTCTTCTGTCTGAAAACCGTAGAGACAGAGCGTGTCTTCCCTCACATGGGTATGGATGAAAAGGAACACGTCCCTGTCTTCCTCAGGGAGTGAGGAAAGAAGGCTCAGCGGTACCCTCACACTGTACCCAACGCCATGGACATCGATAGTCAAGGTGTCGGGTTTTTTTGATATAAGTTTTCCCCGCAAGGACGCGATCACTGTTTCTTCACCATCATATTATTTACGGCTTTGCCGTAGCCTCTGCTTGTGTTGCAATGGCAGACGGCCAGCGCAAGCGCGTCAGCGCTGTCTGAAGACAGCGCGTTCTTGACAGCGAGTATCTGGCACACCATCTTCTGCACCTGGTTCTTATCCGCCCTCCCGTAGCCGACCACCGCTTTCTTCACTTCCAGGGCGCTGTATTCATAGATCGGAAGGCCACTAAGCGCGGCCGCGAGGAGAACGACTCCTCTGGCATGCCCGAAACTCAGAGCGGCCTTAACCCCTTTTGCGAAAAACATCTTCTCAATCGCGATCTCGTCCGGACTGAATTCCGCGATCACCTCCTGCAGGGATGTGTGCAGCAACCGGAGGCGGGCAGAAAGGGGCTGCCTGACGGGGATGACTATCCTGCCGGATGAAAGGTATCTGTATGGCTGATTCCTGAATGCCGAGGACTGGTTCGGATCTTTAAATTCTGCCACCCCGATGAGTCCGTATCCACAGTTAAGGCTTCCCGGATCAATGCCAAGGATCTTCATGAGGCTGTTTCCAAGACACCATGCGCTACACATTTCCCCGGAATTTGCTTCACCTTTTTCTGGGTACCTCAAAGAGTATCTCCTCGACCAGCTGGCACACCACATGAGCGAGGGTTATATGGGTCTCCTGGATGCGGGGAGTATCGTCTGACGGAACAACAAAAGCGTAGTCGCTCTTGGAAATGAGCTTCTCACCCTTGGAGCCGGTAAAGGCAATCGTCCTGAGCCCCTTGCGTTTGGCCACGTCCACTGCCTTAAGGACATTCTTTGAATTGCCGCTGGTGCTTATCGCGATGACAATGTCTCCCGTGTCCGCCAGTGTTTTGACCTGCCGGGCAAAGATTTCGGAAAAGTCATAATCATTTGCTATAGAGGTAAGGACAGCCATGTCGGTGTTAAGGGCTATCGCAGGAAGTCCGGGGCGGTCTCTCTTGAATCGGTTTACGAATTCTGCCGCAATGTGAGACGCATCACAGGCGCTGCCTCCATTGCCAAAGATGATCAGCTTCTTTCCCTCGTTGAAGCTTTCAGCTATTAATCTGGAAACTTTCGCGATGAGTTCAGCGTTGTCTTTGGCAAACTTTGCTTTGATCTTGATGCTGTCATCAAATGACTTTAATATGCTTTGTTCCATCAGAAGCCTCGTGGCGCGGGGACCCCGTCCTTCAGGGCGGGGAGGAGGAGCGCCACGTTTTGTTTGTAGTTAAATCCGTCTGCCCTGTCAAGCACAGAGCAATGTTTGTAGCTGATATCAGTGATAATACCGGCGCCGGTTGCGATATTGAACCAACCTCTGCTTCTCACCGCAACCCTGCCAGTATAACTGCCTTGTCTGACGCCGGCAGGGATCACAGCTTTTACGATATCTCCGGATCGGAAGCCCTTCACAACACGGTCGCCCTTGGGGGCTGTTCGCGGGAAGCCGTGCTTGTCAACCCTGCACATTTGTCTGGAGCCATGACCGCAGGATTTGATCAACAGCACCGGCATAGTTGGATCAAGTTGCACTCGAGTCCCCGACTCAGCTGTGCAAGCGGCGTCTATCCAGTGGGCCTTTGGATAGCCTTGTTGAGCACGGTTGAACTTGGTCCTGCCGCCTGTGCAGAATGACACAGGCAATCCCAGTGTCTTGAGCGCATTTCCGGTAGCGTAGCGAGTGGCATTGACAGCCGCAGCGTCTTTGAGCGGCTTCTGTGCTTGAGCCTGCAGTTCAGGATGTCCAAACTCAGCAGCAGTCCGATTGCCTTTCTTGACATTGCAAGGATTGCAGGACAGCGTAAGATTCGATATCCGGTTACTGCCGCTGCGAGTGCGTGGGACGATGTGCTCGATTTCCAGAGGCACATTTTTCTTGCCGCAGTACGCGCACTTACGGCCCCACTTCTCGAGGACATATTCACGTATTTCGTATCCGGTGAGGGTGCCTTGCTGGTACTCGATGCCGGAAATTTCTGGATTGGCCATAAGCTGTGTGTCGAAGCGGACTGTTTCGACCGCAACCTGGGACAAAGGCGCGAACCGCTGGAGCCTTTTAGCCCACGTGGTCACATTGTGAACGCGGGACATGAGAGACGGTGGCAGCCATCCCTGAGGTCTTGTGCGGTTGTTGAATCGCGCCGGGCGGTATCTCGTATTGCGATTACGCCTGCTTCTGCGTATAGCGCGTCTTGAATCTAAGGCATCTTTAATGGCCTGTCCTCTGTGTTGAAGTTCTGCGGCAAAAACGACTGTCTTGCCGCGTTTTGCATAATCGGCGATGAGGGCAATACCTGTCGTTTTGCTGCCGGGGTCAGTCTTGAATTCAACCGGTTGCAGGTCACCTTCGGCGCGTTCTTCCAGTATGATCGTGAAAGGATACCTCCTGAGTACGGCAGCCTTCTTGTCCTTCAACAGCAAACGTGCCCTTGCAGGGGTACATGGCATGAGCTGTTGTCTTGTAGTGCTTACAACTAAGACACGTTGTTGAGTCATCGAACTACTCCTTTAATCTCCGCTTGCGCGGGTAATGTGTGCCTTGGCAATGTTATCCGGCGGTTTGTGTGCGGACAGCACTGGCTTTATACCCTTACGCCTGTTTAACTGTCCGCCGCAGAG
>JBKQMP010000198.1:0-18058 GCA_052146665.1 Dissulfurispiraceae bacterium | reverse complement strand
CGATATGCAACGGATACGACAGTTTATGCTGTTAAGGATTGAATTTTAAGGAAAATATCCTGTGATGCAAAAAAGAATAGCATGTTGCAATTTACAACAATTAATGTTAGTAAAAGCTACGGTGTTTTGTTCCGGAGGTAATGAAGCAATTCAGAGATCCTTTCTTATTGGTGCAGCCTTTGCAGGACGATCAATTCATGTGTTAAATTAAAACGGATCGAACGCCTCAGGGGGTCACATGAAATTTTTTAAGAAATCAGAGGAGCCAGAGCAGGAGACAAAAACAGAAGAGCTCCGCCAAATCATTGCCGATGCAATGATGCCCCCTGATGTACAAAAAATTGCCTACCAAGAGATTGAAACATTATCGACGATAAGCCAAACATCTGCTGAGTACACCATCGGCATCACCTACATTGACTACCTTGCTGCCATGCCCTGGAATAAGAAGACCGAAGATAACCTCGATCTTAATCATGCTGAGATGATTCTGCTTGAAGACCATTACGGTCTTCAAGCAATTAAGGAACGCATCTTGGAGCATTTGGCGGTTAGGGTCTTGATGAAGAACAAGAAGCCAAGGGTAATGGTTGTAGACGATGAAGATGTTGCGAGAAAGAATTTGGTTCATATTCTCTCAAAAGAAAACTATGATGTTATCCCGGCCGCGGACGGCAATGAGGCTCTGCAAAAATTGGCGTCGACTGAATTCGACGTGGTTGTCACTGACCTTAGAATGCCTGGGATAGATGGGATGGAATTACTGGAGAACATTAGGAAACACCATCCGGACACAAGGGTCATCATGGTAACCGGCCATGCCACTGTTTCATCAGCCGTGGAGGCGATGAAGGAGGGGGCTTTTTATTACATTACAAAGCCCTTCAAACTTGACGAAGTACGTTCCACAGTGAAGAACGCGGTGGAGAAGCGGGCATCCATGGAGTGTGTCAGAGGCTCCGTTCTCTGTTTTTCAGGCCCCCCTGGCACAGGAAAGACATCTATGGGCATTTCCATAGCCAAGGCACTGGGCAGGAAATTCATTAGATTTTCTCTTGGTGGCATAAAAGATGAAGCGGCAATACGGGGACACAGTAGGACGTATGTTGGAGCTAAGCCTGGGAGAATCATCGATGCCATCCGCAGGGTTGAATCTGCCAATCCTGTCATCATGCTCGATGAGGTCGATAAAATGAGCTATGATTCTAAAGGCGATCCTGCATCGGCACTACTAGAGGTATTGGACCCAGAGCAGAATCAGACCTTTGTGGACCACTATCTTGACGTTCCCTTTGATCTTTCAAGTGTAATGTTCATCCTCACCGCAAACCTAATTGACAATGTCCAGGGTCCCCTCAAAGACCGCATGGAGATCATTGAGTTCTCTGGCTACACGCTGGAGGAAAAGGCAAAAATCGCTTCTCAGTATCTCTTGGACAGGCAGATACGTGAAAAAGGGTTATCCGAATATCCCCCCGTATTTACTGAACAAGCATTTCATAGGATCATACAGGCCTATACACGAGAGGCTGGCATAAGAGATCTTGACAGGAATGTTGCCACCATTTGCCGCAGGATAGCCAAGGAGTTGGTCCAACATAAAGGTACACTTGAACCTGTCACGATCACCCCCGATCTGGTCGAGCACTATCTCGGGCCACGAAAATACCGCTTTGAAATAGTCGAGGAAAAGGACCGTATCGGCGTTTCAACGGGGCTGGTGTTGACAGAGACGGGAGGTGATATCATATTTATAGAGGCGGCCAAAATGATGGGCAACAAGGAGCTCATTATGACAGGATCACTGGGAGAAGTCATGAGAGAATCTGCTCAGGCAGCCCTCAGTTATATCAGAAGCAATGCGAAAGTCCTGGCAATACCCGAAGACTTCTTTGAGCACAACGATATTCATATTCACATTCCGTCGGGAGCCATTCAAAAAGATGGGCCTTCAGCCGGGATTACGATAGCTGTGGCGCTCATTTCACTGCTTACGAGACGCCCGGTCATGAGGGACGTTGCCTTGACAGGTGAGATGACCCTGACAGGCCGGATCCTTCCTGTCAGAGGTATCAAAGAGAAGATTTTAGCAGCCAAAAGAGCGCAGGTAAACATTGTTGTCCTCCCTTTAAAAAATAAAGTCGAGGTCGAGGAGCTGTCTGATGACATCAGACAGGGGATCTTCATTCATATGGTCGATACTATAGATGAGGTAATTGAGCTTGCCCTTGCAAAAGGGTAGTCACTCCCTAAGAGACTCGCCGGCTATTTTTTAAAAAACTAATCCCCTAATCTGAAACACCTGATAAAGAGCAGGGACAGATCAGAGAGCAAACAAACGGCTTCATCCAAAATTTCGTTCCACAGAGCTATCAGTGGATGTTTTAATGGACTCTCCGACCGTTGCTTTTTGCAATCTATGGGCACTAATATACAACATGCTAAATTACCAGACAAGCATCAGGCAAAAAATAATCTTCGGCTATTATGCGGCAGTTGCCGTCATTGTTGGTTTGTCAATTTTCACCTTCATAACCCTCAGGTTTATTGAAAAGAAAGTTGTGTTTGGCGAGGTCATATCCGAACTATTTGACACCACACTCGAAATCAGGCGATTTGAGAAGAATTTTTTTCTCTATGAACAAGAATCCGACTATCATGAAAATATTGAATATGTGACAAAGGCCCAAGAAATCCTCCGAGGGAATATGGAAGAATATGAGACACTTACGGTTTCTCGTCAATTGAACACTCTGTCAACTGATCTGACAAAGTACAAGGAATTGTTGGAGGAATTTGCAACCCTGAGAAAGAAAAACAACGAGCGGAGGACGTCCCTAGAGGAGGCGATAAGGGAAAAAGGAAAGAAAATCACAACAATCGCAGAAGACATTCTAAAGATCGAACGGGAGCGACTTCAGATACTTCTTTCTCAAAGCAGAAGGAACATCGTGTTTTCAATCATTTTCTTATCACTGGCCGGTATAGCCATAGGCCAGGCCTTGTCGAGGATGGTTGTAAAACCCCTGAAGTCCTTAGAGGAGACACTCAGTGGAATAGCAGATGGAAGACTCGAGACGGTCTCGATTAATTCCAAGGATAGGGAGATCGTCTCCCTCACCAACGCATTCAATAAGATGCTCAAGGAATTGGAGTTAAGGCAGAGACATTTGGTCCAGTCGGAAAAACTGGCTTCACTCGGTACACTCCTCTCAGGCGTTGCACATGAATTAAACAACCCGCTGTCAAACATATCGTCATCCTGTCAGATACTCACTGAAGAGATCGCGGAGGCAGACCCTGAATTTAAGAAAGAACTTCTAGTACAGATTGATGAGCAGACAGATCGGGCCAAAAATATTGTCAGGTCATTGTTGGAATTCTCAAGAACAAAGGAATTCAAGAAAGATATACTTCCGCTTAAAAGCCTCTTTGATGAAACAATCCGTTTTGTTAAAGGCCAAATACCCACGAAAGTGACCATTAATCTTGACATAGCTGAGGATATAACAGTTTTTGCTGACAAGCAACGACTGCAGCAGGCGTTTCTGAATCTTGTGAAGAATGCAATTGACGCGATCCCTGAAGAAGGATCTGTCACCATTACGGCAAAGAGGGTCCATGTTGAGGAGATTGTCGACTTCGAAAAATCCCTCCCTCCCGAGTGCCAGAATCTTCTTCCTCCTGCGGGTCCCCAAAGAGATGCGGTATACATAAAAATCAGTGACACGGGAAAAGGGATTGAGCGGTCTTTACTTGGAAAGATTTTTGACCCATTTTTTACTACTAAGGATGTCGGAAAGGGCTCAGGTCTCGGGCTCTCCATTGTCCATGAGATCATAGAGGAACATGGTGGTTGTATCGGAGTTACAAGCCAGGTTGGCAAGGGAACGATGTTCTTAATCAGATTGCCTTCTCAGTTTACCACAAGTGGTTACACATCTTTCGGATGAAAGCACAACCTTTTGAATCAGGTTAAATGGGAGTTGTAATGACGCAAGAAGGTGCAAAAATATTAATCGTCGATGACGAAAAAATAGCTCTCAAGAATCTTGAACATGTCATGAAGAAAGAGGGTTATGAAGTTGTTGGAACCCAGAGCGGACCGCATGCCCTTAATCTTTTGGAAGAACGCCAGTTCGATGTCGTGCTCACTGACCTGCAGATGGAGAAGGTAGACGGACTACAGATCTTGAGAAAATGTCGGCAACTTTATCCCGATTCAGAGGTGATCATGATCACAGGGTTTGCAACGCTGGATGCCGCAGCTCAGGCAATGAAACATGGTGCGTTCCACTATATTGCAAAACCCTTTAAATTAGACGAGGTCAGAAAGGTCGTCGGGGAGGCTTTAGAAAAAGTACGGCTCAAAAAAGAAAATAAACACCTCAGGGAGCAGATTGATACCTATCAGGGAAAGGTAAGGATAATCACCCAGGATCCTGGCATTCAGAGGCTTCTTGAAACTGCAAAACAGATTGCCCCCACCGATTGCAATGTCCTTTTGAGTGGTGAAAGCGGGACGGGCAAAGAACTCTTTGCCCAATTTATACACAACAACAGCACCCGCTTTGAAAAACCTTTTTTTGCTATCAATTGTGGGGCTTTCAGTGAAGAGCTCTTGACCAACGAACTTTTCGGTCATGAAAAAGGTGCCTTTACCGGTGCACTGGACATGAAAAGGGGCTTGCTGGAAATGGCCTCCGGCGGCACCCTATTCCTGGATGAGATAACGGAGATGGCCCCTTCGATGCAGGTGAAGCTTCTCAGGGTGATCCAGGAAAAAGAAGTGTTGAGAGTCGGGGGAACGAGCACCGTGAAAGTGGACGTGCGTTTCATAGCCGCGACGAACAGAGATATCCATGATGCGATGAAAGGAGGGCGGTTCAGGCAGGATCTCTTTTTCCGGTTGAATGTCGTGTCATTACACATACCCCCCCTTGCAGAAAGACGAAACGATATTCCGCTTCTGAGTTATTACTTCTTGAAGAAATATGCGACGGTAATGAAAAAGGACATTATCGAGATATCTGAAAATGTTATCACCTTGCTTATGAACTATGATTTCCCTGGAAACGTCCGAGAGCTGGAGAATGTTATCGAGAGGGGGGTCGCGGTCGCAAACGGGCGTTCCATCGAGATAGCCCATCTACCGGAAGATCTGAAGGAATTAAGCGTCAGGACATTCAGGAAAAAAGAGGGGAAAATGCAGTCTCTCAATGATCAGGAGATGGCGTATATAATGTGGGTTTTGGATGAAGTTGGTGGGAACAAGACAATCGCCGCACAAGTATTAGGGATAGACAGGGTCTCCCTGTGGAGAAAACTCAAGAAATATGGTCTAGAGGGCCTTGAGACTGACTGATAGTGACACCAAGGATAGTTATGGAATTATCAGCAAATTTTTCCTCACCTCTATTCCCATTGTAATGAACAACGAGATGAGCAAAGGTGAACCTGTGGAATACCCGATCAATGGCATATTGGACCTCCACACCTTTCAGCCAAGTGAGGTCAAGGAGTTGGTTCTTGACTACTTAACAACATGTCGTGAACGGGGAATTCTCCAAGTCCGGATAATTCACGGCAAGGGGACAGGGGTTCTAAAGCGAACCGTCCACTCACTCCTCGGCAGACTTCCCGAGGTAGTCTCTTTTCAAACGGCTGGTGAGGAAGCGGGGGGGTGGGGAGCTACAATTGTGATGCTACGTCCGGCTGAAGCATCTTCTTCCGGCCAAACGCACAAGTGATCATCAACTGCTCTTAGCCTGTATGACCTTTTCTGCCAGCTCCCTATCCTCTTGTCGCACTAAAATCGTCACTTCTCCGATCTTGCCAACGTTTACAGGATAGGGACTTACCTTGGAAGACCTCAGCACGACGGGTATCCCCCCACTTTCAAGGAGATCCTTTATCATCTCCGCCTCGAGAAGATCATACGTAATCAAAACCTCCGTCCATGCTTCGCTCATTGAGCTTTAACCTTTTCCCAGTCCTTCAGGAATTTTTCTATTCCGATGTCTGTCAATGGATGCTTTATAAGTTGTTTGATAACGCTATCCGGTATCGTGGCGACATCAGCACCAATCTTAGCCGCCTCTAACACATGAACAGGATTCCTTATGCTTGCCACAATGACCTCAGTGTCAAAGAGGTAATTTTCATAGATCTCCTGGATATCTGAAACGAGGTCCATACCTATATGACTTATGTCATCGAGCCTTCCAACAAAAGGGCTCACATAAGTTGCACCAGCCTTTGCAGCAAGCAAGGCCTGGTTGGCGGAAAAAACCAGGGTCACATTCGTCCTGATACCGGCAGAAGAAAGCCTTCTTATGGCTCTGAGACCATCTTCCGTCATCGGGATCTTGACGACGATATTCTCGTGGATCATAGAGAGTACTTCGGCCTCCCTGACCATATCGTCCGCCTTTAGACTGATTGCCTCCGCGCTCACGGGACCGTTAACGATGCTGCATATTTCTTTTAAAAGGATGACGGGCTCTCTCTTTTCCTTAGCGATCAAGGATGGGTTTGTTGTAACCCCATTTATTACTCCAAGTTCCCATGCTTTTTTGATCTCCTCAACATTGGCGGTGTCAATAAAAAATTTCATCGTTGCATAACCCCCGCTATTTTAATGATTAGAACTTCGAACGTTAGTATTTTACAGGAAAAACCAAGCTTAGTGCATATTCTTGCTCATGCTGAAGCAAAATCATTGAGATATGCGCCATGCTTGGGCTATTATAGGCAAAACCTTGAACGTATCTTTGGAGATAAAGATGCTACTAAAGATGAATATAGCCGCTTGGTTTATAAGCAGTGCTATTAAAATGGCGCCTTTATCTGCTTTCATGTATGTCAGATCCTTCAATGTCAAGCAAGAATTGGAGGATTTTGCCAATTCAGAAAAAATAAGAGGCGAATCATTGCAACTTAAGAGACATGAGAAGAATTATTTTCTCGATCCCCGGACGCGCAAAGCTGAGGCAAATATTGTCCATAAATACCTGAACGAGCCGGATACCATCCTCAACATTGATCAGGTGAAGGATGATAAAAGGTCGATAGATCAATTGAGAACGCGTTCTAAAGAGCATCTGCAACGGTTCAATAAGATTGAATCATTAATACCAGACATTTCAGAGGAATGTGATAGAGCAAAATCTGCTTTTTACATATGCCAGGACTTCGCCCCCCTCATTGTATTGGCGCTCTGGAAACATCCAGACCGCTCTCATCTACCCATCTTTAAAACATCACAATACCCCTCGTCATTAATAATATTATTTAGTATAATACCCTATGTCTGGGCGTCCTTGTTGCATGTCCAAATAATGAAACTCTCAAAGAGGAGGCATCCAGGCGAATAAGGGAGATTCTATCTATGACTTACTATGACGAGCATTTTGAGGATGGACTTTCGTATGCCATTGCCCGTGCAGAGGCAATGAAGGAGGCTTTACCCACCCTCTTAATGGTGACAAAGAGGATATGAGCTTTTTAATGCCTTTGTTGCTGCTGTCGATTATTCCAAAGCGGAAGAACGGGATCTCGTTAGGATACTGATGGCAAATAGCAACAATAAACAAGGGATGACAACAATAAAAAATACGTCTGGTCCCTGGAGAACTGCTGGCAATCCGGTACTCATGGGAAGGGTAGCAGCATGAAGACGGATATCTACCAGATATAACAATTTTTATGAGACAGAAACGCACTACTGACATGGCCTGGTTAGGTCCAGACATTACGGGCAGAGGAAAATTTTTTTTCGAGCGAATTGAAGAAATCTTCAACAGCGGCATCAAGGCATATTTTAGCAACAAGACGACCGTGCATTTGCCAACCAATTGATTCTTCAATATTCAGGGGGTGTATAGATGTACCTTTATTTACCGGTAGCATTAACGAGCATTAACATTTTAGTCCCGATAGGCTTAGGGCTAGCCGTAGGTCTTCTTTCTGGACTGTTCGGCGTCGGTGGCGGTTTTTTGATGACACCGCTGTTGATAATGTGCGGCATACCGTCGACGGTTGCTGCCGCAACAGATTCAAATCAGATTGTCGCAGCTTCAACCTCAGGTACTTATGCGCACTGGAAAGTCGGAAACGTAGATTTCAAGATGGGCTTGTATCTCCTCGCCGGTGGTTTCCTGGGAGGACTCTTGGGTGTCCAGGGAATAAAAATTCTGAGAGCGATGGGCAATGCAGATTTCGTGATTAAGATCACATATGTATTGATGCTCGGAATAGTTGGCGTATACATGTTTTTCGAGAGTTTATCAAGCTTGCGAGGGAAAAAATCGAAGTCGGAGGCACCTGACAAGGAGTCCACGGTAGGCGCGTTTCTCAAGTCTCTTCCGCTCCAGACACATTTCGAAAAATCAGGCGTAACCCATTCTGTTCTTGTGCCCGTGACCCTGGGTTGTCTGGTTGGAATCCTTGCTGCGATAATGGGAGTTGGCGGTGGTTTCTTAATGGTGCCCATAATGTTTTATCTTTTAAGAATGCCAATGCATGTTATCGTCGGGACAAGCCTCTTTCAGATCCTCTTCACCTGTATAGAGGTCACATTCCTCCAAGCCTACACGAACCATACGGTTGATTTCACCTTGGCAGTTCTGCTACTATTGGGCTCAACTGTTGGAGCACAGATTGGAGCGGTCTTTGGACGGAAATTAAAAGGAGAACAGCTCAAAATACTCCTGGCCGCGATAGTGCTCCTCGTCACGGTAAAGATTATTTTTGACCTCACCTTACCGCCTTCATTACTTTTATCAGAACCCGGGGGGCACTGATGAGGTATTCCATGTCAGCCAACAGAATCATCACAATCTTTCAACTGATGGCCTTATGCTTAGTTCCCCTATTGATAGATAATGCACATGCAGAATTGACAGCAAATGTAAACCATGATCAAGTAAAGATAGATTTCTTCTACCACGGCAGCACTATCGCCTTAGGAGGGGTTTCTGATCCTAAAACCGACCTGATCATCAAAATATCATCCCAGGAAGGACATCAAGTCATGCGCGAAAAAGGAAAGGTGGCTGGCTTTCTGTGGATGAACGTCGGAGAATTAAAGCTCGAGCATGTCCCAGCAATGTATTTTATTCACAGCACAAAGAAAATAGAAGACATAATAACCGTTGAGGACATGAATAAATATGTCATAGGCTATTCAGCTCTTGAAAGGCATGTCGAGATGAACCCGATCAGCAATGAGGAAGAGAAAACAAAATGGTTTAAGGAATTTGTGAAGTTCAAGGAAGCCTCAAAACTTTACGCTACATCCTCTGGCAACATCGAGTTTACAAATAAAGATGGCAAATGGAATTACTACATATTGAGACAATGGCCTTTCCAGGCGCCACCGGGTAATTACACGGTCACAGTGTATGCTGTCAAAGATAAAAAGATAACAGAACTCGCAACAAAAAATATTCTCGTGGAGCAAGTCGGTTTAGTGAAATCCTTGGCGACCATGGCAAGAAGTAACGGTGCCTTGTATGGCATGATCTCCATACTTGCGGCACTAGGCGCAGGGTTTGGCGTTGGAATCATATTCAGAAAATCCGGGGGGGCACATTAAATATGTATGAAAATATTGTAGTAGCTTTCGATGACTCAGAGTGCAGCAGAGCAGCTCTTCGTGAGGTCGCACACTGGATTAAGAGACATGGCGGAAAAGCTATCCTCGTCTATTCGGTGTTCTTCGACGAGGAGGAATTTGCTATGGCGCCAAGCCATAGAGAAAAGCGGCTTGAATTGGCAAAAAAAATCTGTTATGAGACGCAAGAGAAGTTCTCTGCTGAGTTCGGATTTCAAGGAGAATTGGAGGCCATGATTTCTGAAGGAGAGCCTCATGAGGTAATTGTTAAGATTGCAGAGGCGAGAAACGCCGATCTTATCGCCATGGGAACCCATGGAAGAAAGGGAATTAAGAAGCTATTCATGGGAAGCGTCACATCAAGAGTTGTTGCAAGTTCCCCCTGCGACGTCATCATAGTGAAACAGCCTCGTAAGGACTATACAGGCGTTTACAAATCCATCTTGCTCTCTTTCGACGGTTCGGAGTTCAGTAAAAAAGCCTTGGGAAAGGCGTGTGAGCTCTCACGAATTGATGGCGCTGCAATAACAGCTCTCCATGTGATTCCTCATTACGAAGAAATGATAGAATTTTATACGACAAGTGGCATGAAAGAGAGACAGTTACTCCGTGCAGAGAAACTCATGGAAGATGCAAAAGACATCGCATCGCAACAGGGAGTGGAAATCTCAACGGAGATAACCGATGGAAATGAAACAGAAAATATCATAAGGGCTGCTAACAAGCTCAAGAGCGATTTAATAATCAGGGGAACCCATAAATGGACGGGGGTTAACAAGGCAATCATAGGTAGCGTCATTGAAAGTCTTGTGATCAACGCACCCTGTCCTATACTGGTGGTGCAGTGATGTGATATGAAAGGATACAGAATATTTCTCGTGGCGTTGATATCACCCGACGATTAATGCATATGGGACTCAGGGAGGCAATCAGGCAGCAACAACGCTGCCTAAACCAAGCTCACACAAGATATCTTGGGTCTTGGCAAACCATCAGCCTCCCGAAGTTCTAATTTGACAGCGGCGTCTATTTTAGCAAGAGCGGCCGTTTGGCTTCTTATCAAGACTCGGTGCGAATCAGAAGATTAGTGTGCTCGCCACTGAACTATGATAGAACAAGACGATACAAAGCCAGACAGAATCAACTAAAGGATGCGTGAAAATGGAGGGGGGTTCTCAAGAGAGGAATACGAGGAAGATGCGTGAGGAAGCAGTGCACATGTTGCCAGATCAAGGCATATAATTTCCGTTCTCCGCAATGGGGGGGTTATTGTCTCATCCCTCTCCTAGGCCAACTTGTGCAGAGGCTGAAAGTTGGATGGATATAGACCCTATGATATATAAAGAGAAATTCTATGCAGAACGACTGGACGCCTAAAAGGTTTGGTGTCCACAGTTGACAACCAGTTCAAAAATGCATAAGAAGTTCTGGTTTGCATTAGTCAAAAAAAGTGAAAAACCGACTTAAACTTGGTCTTTTTGTTACCTGTCGGAGCAGAAAAATACTGATGAGGACGTAGAAGGAGAGTGTAGAAATGTCGAAAACAACAACGACAGCTATTGTACTTATAGCAACCATGGTAATCAGCATAGGGTTAACCGGAATTCTTGGCGGCGCTCAAGAGGCGGTAAGTACCACCGGGACAAATGCGTCGCTGCCATGGTGGGAATGGTCTCTGATGTTATTTTTTGCGGCGCTTATTCTCAGTGCATTGGCCGTTCTGAGTGGCGTCAGCGCGGGCGTACTCTTCGTCCCAATTATTGGTGCCTTATTCCCCTTCCATCTTGACTTCGTAAGAGGGATGGGGCTTCTTGTAGGAATTGCCAGTGCTTTCCCAGCGGTATCTGCGCTGATGAAGAGGAATTTTGCGGACCTGCGGCTCGCTCTGCCCGCAGCTCTCATAGCTTCAGTCTGCGCCATTGTCGGTGCGATCATTGGGCTTTCGCTACCTGACGATGTCTTAAGGACGGCACTTGGGGCGACGATTTTAGGAATAGTCGTGATCATGCGCATGTCGAGAAGAAAGTCAGCGTATCCAGAAGTCAAGAAGGCCGATTTCTTGTCAACCGCACTCGGCATTCATGGCATCTTATATGATCCAACCTCAGATAGTGAAATTCAGTGGCAGACACACAGAACGCTGCGGGGTCTTGCCGCCTTTGCGGTAGTCGGCGTGATAACGGGAATGTTCGGTCTCAGCGCTGGATGGGCTAATGTGTCGGTGCTGAACCTCATAATGGGAGCTCCTCTTAAAGTCTCTGTTGCGACAAGTCGGTTGTTGCTCTCCATCACCGATACTTCTGCGGCATGGATCTATATGAACAACGGATCAGTCCTGCCTATCATGATAGCACCATCAATTTTCGGCAGCATATTCGGCACTGTTGTTGGCGTCCAATTGCTTGCAAAGAGAAGGTTTGTGGTGATTCGCTATATCGTCATGGTGATGCTGCTCTGCGCAGGTTTCAAGTTTTTGTTCGATGGGCTAGCTAATTAGCCCGCTTAAATTATTAAAGGGATGTGATGTGAAAAAACGGCGAGGTTTCGGATGAAACCGGCAAGCTACCTTGAGCAGTTCTCACTCTGCTTTGTGATGAACAGGAAAAATATCTCTCTCATGTTATCCAAATTTGAGTTTTAGAACAACGCCGGATAAGAGCTGCGAAAATCTCTTGCGCTCTTTTCTCCGCATGTTCATTCATGAAGCCCTTCAGCTAACTTCTTCTTTCTTTTGATAACGTAAATATATAGTTCCTACAACGCTGTTTTAAGTGATATTTTTGTGGTCTTGTTCTTCGTACTTTCAGACTTACAACTCTACGTCGTCCATAAAATCGAAGGGTACGAAATGATCGAGGCGCCTCCATAGACCTTTTGCCGCGATATTTACAATACATAGTCTGTCTTGAGGGAGTTGCTGATGGCAGTGATAGTAGTGGTCGCTTCCCTTAAGGAGGTTTCCCTTGTCTCCATGATATATTTAAAGTTTTCCTGCCATTCGGACTGTGCGAGGTTTTTTAAGTTCTTCCCCTATGCCGAAGCTTTTTGCAGAAACTAGCAATGCGTAAAAACTATTTAAGTCTGAACTCTATCGTTGTTCTCATTTGCCCGGTAATCGTCTACCCCAGATTATCTATGGAAAAGTTGTGCACCTCAGAGGGCGACAGGCAGTACACTATCCCTTGGATAAGAATTGAGGAAGTTCACACATGAAGTATGTGGGCATTGATCTACATAAGCATACTTTGTTGCAACCACACGGGAAGACGCTGGCAGGGTGTTGGTAGTTCACACCTGATCCTTACAATCAATGCTGGTTTCCTTGGCATGCGTTACTGCCAGTGTCTGACTGTTTGTCTACGGGCGCCAAACGATATTCATGTTCACTCTGAATCACCTTATAGCCAAATTCATTAATGGTCTCTATTAACATCGTCCCGAGGATCAAGTCAAGTGCATTGGCGGGAATATTAAGCCTTTCGCTGAGAAAGGGTCTAATATAGGTATCATACTGCAGCATGTCCAGAATCTCATCAACAGCGCCTTCTTCACCCTTTTGGATTTGCTGCAGTGCCTCAGAAAGTCTTTTATAGGAGCATTTTTCTTCATGCTTCTGTATTATCTCTAACAGCAGTTCAACAGAACTGAAAAGGTCTCGCCTCGTCAGTCCCTTTTCCTGCAGCCCCGTAACGACATCCTGGGAAGACCAGCATGTAAACTGCCTGCATAGCGTGGGCCTCTGTTCGTAAATCATACAGCCTTCATCTTCCCTGTAAAACATACATCCCGCCCTTCCCTCATTCTCTTTGATCTTGATCAGTTCCAATGTCGATTCATAGAGTTCACCATCTGCCGGAGACCTTATTAATTCTCCTTCCCTCACTGTGTATGTGCTATCATAGGACAATGTTGAGTTGAAAAGCGAAAGATCTTCCTTTAGCATCACAGGGCTGCCTTGAATGCAACAACTGCCGCACCTGACACAGTTTGTCCTGGTCGTGAGCTTCATCTTCCTTGGCTTATCAGAATTATCCTGGTCTTTGGGTGTCAGAATATCAAATTTATCGCCCTGTTCATTAACTTCCATGATTTGATCTCCTTTAGTTCAAGTGATGGTCAAAGCAAAACTTCTCATTTTTTACTTTTCGATGGAATGCTATTTTCCTCAAGAACCTCGATTATGTGTTTTATTGGTTTATCTTTGATCACTGACTTAAACTGAAGGACGCAGTTAGGGCATGAGGTCACTATCATATCTGCTTCTTTATAGTCCTCTGCTCTTTTTTTGAGTATGCCTTCTGAGAGGCCCTGATAAAATACCTTAAAGGTGCCTCCAAATCCGCAGCACCCCCTTTCCTTTGGCTCGATGAGATTGAATCCCATCGCTGTTAGAATCTTTCTCGGCTCCTTGCTCACTCCAAGGTGGTACACAGAATGACATGGATCATGATAAATCACGGCACTAGGAGCGCTCGTTACCCCCGAGTCTTTCTTGCCTCCGCTCTGGACGGTCTGACCCTTGTCCCTGGGTATCGATAATTCTTCGCTTATGAACTGGGATATATCCATCATATTATGGATTCCCGCGCCAATCAAGCGTTTCGACTCTCGTGTAAGGAATGACCCGCAGGTGGGACAAAGACTGATGACTGCTTCTACATTCAGATTCTGAAATGTCAGGATATTCTTCTCCATCATCTCTGCCGCATCCTCCTTAAGTCCCAGCCCCAGAAGGGGCGCACCGCAACAGACCTCTCCCTTAGGCAAAATCACATCATAGCCAGACCTGTTTAATTTTTCGATCAGTGCTTTTCCCATCGTTGGATAAAGAAAATTAATGGTGCATCCTGCAAAAATCGCCACTCTCCCATTTGGATTGGGAACCTTGAAAATGGAAGAACCTTCCCTGAGTGAAGAGTGAGGCAGATTGAGCCCCATCTCCTTTAGAGCTCTAAAGTGTCTTAATTTGTGTACAGGCAGTATTTCTTTCAGTTCCTGATAAATTTTTAACCACTTAAAGATCAGCGGTGCCCTTTTTAACACAAATCTCATTCCATAACCAAAGAGCTCCCTTTTTTTATTGTGCCTGCGCAGGCGCTCTCTCCCCTCGTATATGGCTTCAGTTACATTAACCCCACATGGACAAAGGGTGTTACACGCGCCGCAAAGCAAGCAGCTGAAGATTCTCTGGTCAAGCACACCGGATGGACGAAGCTCCCCGCTAGTGAACTTATTCAAAAGAATCACCCTGCCGCGGGCGTTCATACCCTCCATAGTATCCTCCATGTAAGTGGGGCAGAGGGCCGCACAACTGTTACATCGAACACATTTATCTATGTTCACACCCCGTGTCTCTGAAGTGTCTTGTGAAGTCGCTTTCTCAATCATGTCCGTCAGCGCTATCAATCCGCTCAATCCTTGGATTCAGGCTTCCACTCCTGAAGCCTTCCAGATCAATTGTTATATACCCGAATCCCAGTTCTTTAAATCTAGTGACAAGCGCCTCCCTCACGGCTTGATGGTATATCTTATCTATTTCATCTAGCCTCACCTCTATTCGAGCGGAATCCTGGTGGCTTCTTACCCTCAGTTCACCGAAACCAAGCCCTTTGAGATACTCCTCGGCAAGTTCGACTCTTTTAAGCCCTTCCGTGGTAATCTCTTCGCCATAGGGAAAGCGCGACGCCAGACAGGGCGACGCCAGCTTTGACCAAGAGGCCAGCCCAACTGCCTTTGACAGCGCCCTTATCTCACCTTTTGATAACCCTGTCTCTTCAAGAGGACTCCTCACCCCTTGTTTAAGGGCTGCCTGTCTTCCAGGTCGCCAGTCTTTAAGATCATCAATATTGCCTCCATCAACAACATGCCTATACCCATAAGTACCGGCAAGCGTTACCAATTTAGAATAGCGCTCATCTTTACAATAGAAGCATCTGTTAGAGGGATTCTTCACAAAATGGGGATTGTCAAGTTCGTTGGTTCGAATCACTAAATGCGGTATGCCTATCAGCTGTGCCATGGTCTCAGCGAATCTCAATTCCTCCTCTGGCATAATCTCCGAAAAAGCTGTGACCGCCAGTGAGGAAATCCCTGATTCTTTTATTGCATACAGGAGAAGGGTGCTGTCGACGCCACCAGAAAATGCGAGGACAGCGGAATGCATCTCCTTTAACTTTAAGAGGAGCCTTTTGTATTTTTCTTGCACTGCTTGTTCATCCAGTGAGATGGAATCCGTATATGTCCTGCAAGGGTTACTGAGTCAGCACTCCCTCCGTTTAGCAGAACTATAGTACGGCGATCTCATAGTTTTCCTGATGGCAGGTCAAGCTCTCCTTGACGATCAGTTTAATTCCGTAGCTATTTTCAATATCCTCAATTCCCTGTCGCTCTTCGTCAGCAAGCAGTTCAGCCACTGTAGTATTGGCTTTAATTATGGCGGTAGTTTTAGCAGGCAGGTTCATTTTCTTCAGTTTCCTGAAGATCTCAAATGCTACTGTCCTTGCTGACTTAATAAATCCCTTGCCTTCACAATATGAACATTGCTCGCATAACACATGCCCCAGGCTCTCTCTCACTCGTTTTCTGGTCATCTGTATAATGCCAAGCTCAGAGATATTGTAAATGGTATTCTTGGCCCTGTCCTTTCTCATTGTTTCAATAAAGGCACCGGAAACTTTCTCTCTGTTCTCGTGCTTTTCCATATCTATGAAATCTATGATGATAATGCCCCCTAGATTTCTTAGCCTTATCTGATACGCTATTTCCTTCACCGCCTCGAGATTGGTCTTTAAGATGGTATCCTCAAGGCTTTCCTTTCCCACGAATTTTCCAGTATTCACATCGATAACAGTCATTGCCTCCGTCTGATCAATAACGATATATCCGCCAGATTTTAGCCATACTCTTCTTCCAAGGGCCCTCGATATGTCGAGTTCGAGCCCCAACGCATCGAAGATTGGTTCTTTCCCCTCATATAGCTCTATCCTGTCAATGAGGCGCGGAAAATAGGTCTTTGCAAATTCCTTCAGCCTCTCGTATTCTTCGGGAGCGTCGATAACGAGCCTTTCCACCTCCTGGCTCATAAAGTCTCTTACGCTTCTGAAAACAAGATCGAGATCACTGTAAAGTAATGAGGGTGCTGATACCTTTTCTTTTTTCTTCTGGACGTTCTCCCAAAGAAGAAGGAGGAATTCAACATCCCGCCTGACCTCATCAGTTGATGCATCCTCACTCGCTGTTCTCATTATCAATCCAAATCCCTTTGGCTTGATCTCAGTGGCCATTACCTTCAGTCTTGTACGGGCATCCTCATTTTCTATTCTTCTGGAGATCCCTATATGTTCCATGTTGGGCATCAGGACAACATATCTTCCGGGAAGAGTTATGTATGAAGTCACCCTCGCACCTTTTGTACCGATCGGGTCCTTGGATACCTGGACAAGTAGTTCCTGTCCTTCCTGTATCAGTTCATCGATGGACATAGGCTTCGCTATCGATTCTGCGTTTGGGTAAAGGTCAAGCTTCTCTTTCTCATTTTCTAAAAAAGCATTATAAAATTCATCTATTTCCGTCATTATATCGGCCACGTAAAGAAAAGCTGCCTTTTCGAGCCCAACATCAATAAATGATGACTGCATGCCAGGGAGTATCTTGAGCACTCTTCCTTTATAGATATTTCCGAAGAGGCTAGCATCGCTGTTCCTCTCTATATATAATTCCACGACCTGCCCGCCCTCCAGCAGGGCCACCCTGCTCTCCTCTCTCGTCACATTCATTATGAGTTCACTCATCATAGTGGTTCTCTCCAGTCATCATGCCAGCCGTAAAGGGCTGTTCTTACAATTGTTAATCCATGCGCACGCTCTCCAAAAAGGGCGCTGACAATTTCTCCGATCCTCACTTTAACGCCATCGTAGTCTTTGAGGATTAGCTTCATGCTGAGTCCGCCTCCGTTAGATTGTGATCCCTCTAGAACAGTCACGGATTCAATGGTGGGCGTGAGATCTGTTTCCTTTCCATCCCTTCTGACAATCACATCAGTAGTTAGAGGGAACTGGAAATAAGCAAGCTCGCTGCCAGATGAACTGCCCGTATCTTCAAGAAGCTTCTTTCCGCCTTTTTCAAAGGTAACATGATATTCATACCTTGTGATGAAGTTGCTTAAGGCCGGTTCATTTACAGGTATTGCAGACATCTTGTCTACTACTATCCCTCTTGGCATGGTTTCATTTAACTTGCCAACGAATACCTCGGGGTCAAAGGGAACAAAGACTTCCATGTCAAAGTATTCCTTCCGGCCGGCAACGCCAACATTAAGAGGGGGCCCGAAAGAAACTTTGGGTAAAGGATGGAATCCTTTTGAAAAATTAAGGGGGGCTTCAGCCCTTCTTAATCCCCTGAGGATCACGCTTACAAGTTCAAGGTGAGAGAGTTGGCGAAGAT
>JBKQMP010000197.1:0-12670 GCA_052146665.1 Dissulfurispiraceae bacterium | reverse complement strand
AAGAATCGTTTGGATACCAGAAAAACTCGTTCCACCAGCAATCGAAGTTTTATATTCTGCCCTAGATATACAGCTGCAAAATAGGAAACCGCAAGGACCAACACCACGATATTTCGTATGCTGATATAGCTTCTTACTCTTATATCCTCAAGGTTATAGCACTGTTTGATGTACCGGTACGACTCATCACATTTCCAACGAGTCAGATAGTATTCGACAATCTTCCAGATGCTTTGCTTCTTGCGTACATTGACCGCACAATTTGTTAACAGCATCATCGGCTTCATCCCGAATCCTTTTGCCACAACCATATGAAGGGGATGGGCATAGCCAGGAAGTTTCACCGCTACTGCGTTGTACTTAACAACCCTACGTTTTTCCTTGCCGTCATCATAGATGATCAGAATACTTTCGTGAGGCATCGGCATCGTGATCGCCATATCAACACAGTGTTTGCGCTTCCCCCTATGCATAAGATCCCTTTCCTTCAGGCGAATTACAAATCGTTGAGGATTAGCCTTTGTGAAATAGTATTTATACAGAACTCCTCGGTCGCCACCACGATCTATTGCATGGATCCCCTTATCTCCTATATGGCCTCGTACTGTTTCTATCGACTTCAACAGTTCAGAGTTCTCGCTTTTGACGTCTTCAGCCTCATAGGAATATGCTTTGCAATAAAGCGGTATTACACGTGTGCTCTCTATATCCGCTGCTACTATTTTGCATAGATGATAGCCGTCACCTATTTCATGTTCGCTTCCATCGTATATCTTGCTCAACAGCTCCATCTTCCTGGCATACTTCTTCCGTATATCGCCGGGATCAATAGCAATGACCATATCCTCAGTTACCTTTGATACTCCAAGCCGGCAAATCTCCTCATTGATTGTATCGGTAAAATCTTCGTCGTCAAGGTTACGAGACAGACGGTCTTCGGTCTTTATCAATGCCTGCTCCTCTTTCAGCGTTCGAGCAATGTTGCTTAGCTTTACGTCTTTAGCCGCCTGTATCCCGTAGAGCATTTCCTTGATAAGTTTCCGTGTTGACTTCTTACAGCTCTTTGAGATGATTCCTGAGCATTTGGAGAGTTGTCCCTTTATATTGGCCACTGTCTTAGAGTTCTCGCTCATGGCACCTCCATCTTAGCCACAGATAAGGCTTCCATTATAATAAAGCATCGTAAACTCAGGAATCTTCCTCAAAAACAGTCCCCGCCACATCCTTTTTATCGGATATCTTGCTACTTCAACAGGTTAGCTGATCCCTGACCAAAAAACTCAGGAAACTCCAAATTTTATAATGCCTCATCTATGCTAAGAGTAGTTTATTAACCGGGTCGAGGGCATTCCGTAAGGCAGGTACTAACGGCATGTGGCTAAAAAAACGATGGTCGCTTCGAAAAACACACTTAAAGTATCAGTAGTGAGGTCTAACGTAAAAAAAGGATGTCTTGCATATACTAATCATTGTACCCGAATCAGCGTACTGCTGACTATTTTTGACCCTAGCGCGAAAAGTTGTTCAACTAAATGTGGTAATGGAGGCTTTATACGGTAGACCGTTACGTTTATTGCTGCCACCTTGACAGAGGAAATCTGTAATGAATTCCCGGGCATGAGCTGTGGGTTCTTTCTGGACTGATTTCATTATCGTAGATGACAATAATATGCTATAATTTTTATAGAGGTGTATTGGTCCCTAATCGTTCCCGGAGGGAGACTAAAATGAAAATAATGGCAGCTTTTCTATTATTTGCAACTATCTTCCTGGTCGGCTGCGACTCCGATAAACCGAAGGCATCGAATTCTGAATCCGCACCCCTACCCCCAGCAGCGGGTAAAAGGCCGGAAACCCGAGGTATCGAAGCAATAGGTATTATAGGGTATGATGGTGTCGGAATGCGTCGCAATATCGATAACGCGCTGAATCAGAACGATGCTCAAAATGCTGCAACAAAAAAGGCAATTGATCAGACAAATGAACAATAAGCTTTGTGAGACCTCCTCAGGGCTAAGGCCCAAGGGATCTTCTTATGGCGACAGCAGCGTTTTTAGGGCTCTCACTATACCTCTACGAGCATGGAGTTACAGCATCTCCGCTGTTGTCTGATGTCCTGCATCTGCTTCCCGACCGGAGCATAACATTCACAGACGATCGATTCTGCCTTAGAGACAACGCGTCTATCCCGAAGCTGGCCGGAAAGACCCTGCCATAGTCGTATTCCGCCAAAATCCCGAAATCACCCGCTTCACGAAGGGTTCAGCCGCATGCCAGAGTCTTTCGACCCTGGACGTCTCCGGTATGAGCGCACCCTATCGACACTCTTGTTGACTAATTAAACGGCATCACGCTAGGTCTCCAAAGTAAAGTCCTGTAACTAACGCAAGTTTCGTCTTGCTGTCTTGACAACCTTCATGATTACGTATTATCTATTTATCGAAGGAAAGCAAGCAGGAAAAGTCGTATTCGACTTTGACGGAATCAGCATTATCAATCCTTTAGGACGCTTGTTCGAAGAACGAAGACTTCAAGACGCGTCACTTCTTGGAAGTCTACCAAACTCCTTTTTGATGACCGGCGATTTGTCGATTTGCAATGTGTAATCTTTAACGTGTGTGCCTTCCAAGTCGTGGCTTCTCCATGCAAAGCAATGAGTAAATCTGTTACCATTTGTTCATCGCTTTAAGAAAGCTCTAAGGAATCCAAAAATCTATCGCTTTAGAGAGCAGAAAACTTCTAATCATCTTTTTTGTGGAGGAGTAATGATGCAGATTGTTAGTTACCGTACACAGGCTCAGTGGAGGGCTGGAATGATGAAGGATTCTTATGTTGTGGACCTTGCGGCGCTGAATCCCACTCCCCCGGTTTCGACTGTTCGTGATCTTCTTGAAGCGGGACCGTTGGTTCTTGTTCAGACCTGTCTACTTGCACGGCGTGCTTTTCAAGGCGGTGGACGACTCATACCTCTTGAGACTGTTGAACTTGGTCCCCCCGTACCGAATCCGGACAAGATCATCTGTCTTGGACTCAACTATCGCGAACACGCTGCAGAATTTAATGCGACCGCGCCCTCTTCTGTCCCTCCATTCTTTGCCAAATTCAGGAATTCCCTTTGCGGGCCATTCAGTCCGATCATCCTGCCCCGGGTCAGTACCCAGATCGACTACGAGGGCGAACTGGCGGTCGTAATTGGTCAGCGCTGTAAGGATATACATGAGAGCCAAGCCCTCGCTTGCGTGGCCGGATACACGATCATTAATGATGTCAGTGCCAGGGATCTCCAAATGCAAACGAGCCAATGGACGGCCGGGAAGATACTCGATACCTTTGCTCCAATGGGTCCTGGGATTGTGCCCGCAGCCGATCTTCCCGACCCGCAGACCTTGGAAATAACGACGAGACTCAATGGCGTCATTCTGCAGAGGGGCAATACGAGCGAGATGATTTTCCCTGTGTCCAGGACAATTTCCTTTCTCAGCTCATTGATGACTCTTGAGCCAGGCGATATTATCGCCACAGGGACCCCCTCCGGCGTTGGGTTTCGGCGGCAACCCCCTATATTCCTGAAGGCTGGTGATATAGTGGAAGTGGAAATCGCCGGAATTGGCGCAATCCGCAATCCTGTTGTGAGGGCCGACCCCAAGTGATGAACCTGCCAGACCGCATGAACTACGTGGAAGCACTAGGAGTGGGCGATCCGGAAGTTCTTTGTCTGGCGTCCAGCCGCATACCAGAGACAAGACCTGACGAGGTGTTGATTCGCGTGCTCGCCGCCGGAGTTAACCGGCCGGATATTCTGCAGCGCAAGGGGCTCTATGCGCACGTCTGGCCGGTTCTTAGTGCCGGCCGTCGCGGTCCTGTGATTTACCAGGTATTGCCCCATGCAAAGGAGGTGGCGGCACACCAAATGATGGAGAGCAGTATCCATATTGGCAAGATTGTGCTCAAAGTTACCGATTAAAACCTGGACCCCTCTGTTACGACGAGGAAATTCCACATCAAGAGGCTGCCACATATCCGAACAAGCTGTAGCTTACTCTCTCGCTATCTAGCGCTCTCATAATAAACCACAACCTAGCAAATTGCATCAGTCTCGTAAACAAGAAAAGTCGGCTTCCACGAAACCACCAGTGTTACTTGCAAGGGCATGTGTTAGGCACTTTTTCGCTGGGACTGTCAATGAGAAAACCAGACACCCCGCACACAAAGTATTCTATATCGACATCTGGATCAAAATTGAAGTACCTGCAATCCCCGCATTTGGTGATTCTTTTGACCTTAGTCAAATCTGCCCCTGGCTCATCATAATAAGTGTGTCGGTTCCTGTTAGTCTTATCCTCTTTCGACAAAACAATCATATGCATCCCCTCCTTTGATCTCTCGGGTATCCACACGAACATATCGTATAATATCAACCGCCCTGCAAAGAAAACTTACCTGCATCTTCGGAAAAGGCAGACAGATAGAAGTTCTTGACTGATTTTTCAGAAGTCTCCCCTCTATGTATTCTACGCATTTTTTAAATAAATGTCACTTTTCGATGTTAAAATTGACATCCGTAGCGCCTAGTCGCTAAGTAACACTGTAACGGCAAGATCCATGATTTTTATTTGCCTGTTTGAAGCATATCTTTTTGATCATCGCTATTAGTGTTGAGGTCTTTTAAAAAAAACAATAGGAGAGGCGGCCTCTACGCTATTGAAGGCTGGTCAAAGAAATTTTTATATTACATCTGTAATATTAGCTTCTCGGCCTCTCCTTATTACTTTTCTGGAAAGGGAAAAACCTCCGTCACCGTTTGGGTATAAGTAGTATCATTTGGAAATTGGAGTTCTCACGATTAAAATCAAAGCGTACCGCATGCGAAAATATCCATTGAGAGGAGATCCTGGAATCAGGTATTTACCGCATCAAATTTTTGCCAAATAAGGGTGAAGCCACTATTGTGGGTTGGATCTTCTGCATATTTTTCAGTATGCGACAAAACATCCGGACCTGCTTAATCAGATTCTTAATCCCCTCGCATAATTGCCGGCACAAATATCAGTCTTCAGCTTGACTTGTCGTTGAATGCCTGTTTGTGCGATTATATTAAGCAATTCATCAAGAGGTGCCAGATGGAAAGTCTCCTGGATAAAATAGCGCGTTTGGAAGAAGCTCATGATCGGATCGACCAAAAGCTCGTGGAACGGAAGAACATTAAGCTGGGTCTCCGAAACATCGATGGTTCCGGTGTCGTGGTGGGAATCACGAGCAAAGGGCAGGTTCTGGGTTATGAAAAGGATGAATCTGGGACTGTCCGATCCATTCCAGGAAAGCTATTCTATTGCGGTTATGATCTCGAAGCTCTGGTTGCCCATGTGGACGCTGAATGGCGCCATGGCTTTGAGGAAGTGGCGTACCTGCTTCTGACAGGCGAACTACCATCCCGTAGTGATCTTGATGAATTCTGTCGAGAACTCTCAGACCAGCGCAATCTGCCCGATGAACTGAAAAGGATTATCCGGTTCAATTCGAAGAACGACGATCAGATGTGTGCTCTGCACACAGCTGTTTCAACGCTTCACAAGTTCGATGTCAAGCCGCGGACGACTGACATTCGTGAGATCACACGTCAGTGCATCAGCCTCATTGCGATAGTGCCTACGATTGTGGCATATAATCATCTCGTATGCCGCTCATGGAAGGGGAGTCGTCTCTCTTTTCTTCAACCGGAATCAGGCATGACTACGGCCCAAAGTTTTCTCACAATGCTCCATGGCCGTGCCCCTTCTGACAAGATCTCGCACGCCTTCGACATCGCATTAATGCTTCACGCGGAGCACGGCGGGGGAAACAACTCGACCTTCACTGTAAGGACGGTCTCATCAAGTCTGACGGAGACCTACATGGCGATCTGTGCTGGTATCGCCTCTTTGGCCGGACATCTTCACGGCGGAGCCAATGAGGCCGTGATGAACATGATGATGCACATGAAAGAGGATGTCCGTGACTGGGATGATGATGGCGAAATATCGGCATATCTCGGGGGACTTCTTGATGGACAGTATGGCAATCAGTCCGGCAAAATTTACGGAATAGGCCATGCTGTTTACACTATATCAGATCCCAGGGTCAGCATATTAAAGAAGAAGGCGCTCAGTTTTGCACAAGAAGCTGGCAGAATGGATGAGTTCCGATTTTTTGAGAAGGTTGCCGCACTGGCGCCGTCAATCATACGTGAAAAAAAGGGGAAAGTCGTTTGCCCAAATGTCGATTTCTACTCGGGCTTCCTCTACGACATGCTCGGGATACCTCAAGAGCTCTTCACGCCTATTTTTGCGATGGCGAGAGTGGCTGGTTGGTCAGCTCATCGGATTGAAGAGATAATTCAGGGAAAGCTTATGCGTCCAGCCTACATTTCGTCACTTGAAGGCCTTCGGTCATATGTACCACTCTCAGAGCGCTAACTGTCACGAAAGTCTCCATTTATGGAATAGACACTTTTTGCGGCAACGCTTTAGGCCTACCTAATCTGCATTGTTGTCAGGGTCCTGAGTTCGTCTTTTGAAGATCTTTCACACCCAAGATTCGACTTTCTCCATGCCCAGCCAAATGGTCGCGGTCGCGAAACTTCTCTAGTGAAAATACGGATGAGCATTTAACGCCGCCATCCAGGCAATCCAAGAAGGTCAAGGATAGTACGATTGTCTAAGTTGACTGCGAGTTATGTGGAGCGACATCCATTTCTTGAATGATTCAGCTTTACACTTTACAGATGTAACGGAAAAAAATTGCCAATGTAACAGCACGGAGGGCTCCCTTGTCGACAGAGAGGGCTATCTCATTTTGGAAGACAGCTTGATCGTGTCTCCCGCGACCATGAATGAGCCTCGCCCGAGGTGATGGATTGTTCGCGGGTTCTTCAAGGTGGGGTCAATCCATGCCTTTAGTACCTCAAGGATGAAGAAGTTGTATTTCGCTACCATTTGAGCATCTACGACCTTGCATTCCAAATTGGCATAACACTCTTCGATGAGGGGTGATGACACGTAAAAAGACTTTGCCGAAGTGAGGTTGAAGGTCCTGAACTTGTCGACGCTACGCCCGGAGGTGTTGCCGCAGCCCACAACTTTTTCCGCCAGATCAAGCGTCGGGACGTTGATAACACATTCCATAGTGTCCTTCAGAATGCTGAACGTGTGGCTACGATTGCTGATCACACAGCCCACTATAGGCGGCTCGAATTCCATCATCGTATGCCAAGACATGGTCATGATGTTGGCCCGTCCATCTCGAGCTGTTGTCACCAGCACGACGGGCCCAGGCTCTAAGAGCCGATACACGCGAGACAGAGAAAGACTTCTTTTCCCCATTAAATACCCCTTTCCATCACTTAAGCAACCAACTAGGGCTATCTTAGAATATTTTGTCCATTATATCACCGCTCTAGGATCTCGCGTCCAGTCCATACAACCTCATAGCAGAGGTTTTTAATCAAAGGGTCCCTGTTTCTCGGCAAGGTTCGGATCAAACTGGGGATTGATTACATACTTTCCCGATTTGTCGATATAACCAAGCCTCCCGCCAAACATAACGGCTGCCCGTCCCCCCGAAAACTTTGAGCTCTTCTGAAATTGGGGGTTAATCACGTACTTGCCCGTCTTGTCGATATATCCCCATATACCACCATTTTCTACCTCTGCCAGACCTTCAGAAAAAGTGGCGGCTTCTTCAAATTGAGGATTAATAACATATTTACCGGTTTTATCGACATAACCATATTTGCCGCCTGTGGCGATAACTGCGAGCCCTTCGGAAAACTGAGAGGCGGAATCAAATTGGGGGTTGATCGATAACTTCCCCGTGTGATCGATATACCCGTAAAGGTTGTTGACAGCCACTGCGGCCAGACCTTCGGAGAAATCAGAAGCAGAATCGAACTGTGGGTTGATTACATATTTTCCCGTCTTATTGATGTAGCCATACTTGCCTTGAGAGGCCACTGCAGCAAGTCCCTCCTCAAAATCTCCGGCAAATTCAAACTGTGGAGAGATCACGTATTTCCCGGTGCGATCGACATACCCGTACCTTCCTTCCACGGATACCACTGCAAGTCCTTTAGCAAAATTATATGCATTGTCAAACTGCGGGTTGATCACATATTTTCCCGATTTGTCGATAAAGCCCCATTTGCCGCCGACTTCTGCTGCCGCCAGACCTTCAGAAAAGTCAAACACTATCTGAAACTGCGGGTTGATCACATATTTTCCCGATTTGTCGATAAAACCATACAGATGGCCAAACTCAACCCTCGCCAGGCCTTCGGCAAACTCCGCGGCAAACTCGAACTGGGGATTGATCACATACTTTCCGGTATCGTTCACATATCCCCAATTATTGCTCTGAGAAACCGGGAACAGTCGTTCAGACTGATTCATTTTGCAAGCATGAGACGATATAAGCAAAGTGAAAAGAAGTAATACCATTATCTTTTTCATTACCGAGACTCGAGTCTTATCAGTGTTGTAGTATGTCTTCATCTCTTAATTCTCCCATGATATTCTTAATAGGCACTTGATGTGTTTCTTCATTTTCATCCCTTACAGGGGTCTTCTATAGACTGGCTTTTTTGTAGTATCCGTGAGCGCCTCGGACCATTTCCTGGCTCGCGTAGCACAATTCGAAATCATCCGCTCCCGGCAAGGTCAATCATTCCTCCTTTATAAACTATATCATATTCTTTCTGAACTCTATTCCGGAACTGAAAGAAGAAAGATAAGGAAAAGTAGATTTTTTCTGTAGGGCAATTTCCTACAAGTAAAGACACGGTTCAATCTATCTTACACGGCCAATGGGTGAAGTTCCATGACCCGGCAGAAGCGCTGTAGTTAAAGATAGGGAAAACCAGTCCTTTTTTAAAGGTGAGCGATTTGTTCTGGATCTGATGTTCGTTTACTGTAGCGAATGACTCTCCAGTATGAAGCCTCTGTCGTTCGATATCATTACCCGATGCAAAGGACAACGACTCGATACGGCATGCTTGAAACCTGGATATCCCTGGATTACTACCTGTTACAACGACCATCCTGAATTCCGAATCAGCAACCTGTGGCAGGAGGCTGTTTCGATCTCACCCTTTGTCGAGGCTCGAGACTTTTTGTTCTTTGAGAATCGGACAGAAGATTTTTATCAATAAGCCGTGCGGACGGCGTTAATGGTCATTCCTTCGATGTTCTACTCAGAAAAAGCTTTTTGTGCTATCCTTACTATAATATGTCACAAATCCAAAACCCATTATAAGGAGGCATGTATGAAAGGAAACGAGAAATTGATGGAGGCGCTAAACTCCCTGCTCGCGGACGAGTTGACTGCGATAAGCCAGTACATGGTGCACTCGGAAATGAGCGACAGCTGGGGCTATGAAAAACTTCACAAGCATTTTGAGGTGCGCGCCATCGATGAAATGAAGCACGCAGAGAAACTGATTGGGAGGATCCTATTCCTTGAGGGTATCCCCATTGTCAGCAATCTCCGGAAGATGCACATTGGCGCGGAGATACCCAAGCAGCTCGATAACGATCACGCGTCGGAAGATGAAGCGATAAAGGCATACAATTCTGCCATTGTCCTGGCCGGGGAAGTCCTTGATTTTGCCACACGTGATCTCTTACAGAACATACTAAACGACGAGGACAGGCATATAGATGAGATCGAGGAACTCAGAGATCAAATCCACCACATGACGTTGCCAATTTTCCTGTCGACTCAGAGGGCGTAGAAGGAATAATAGAGAGGGGGGGTCACTGTGTGTGATCAGTCAGGCCAGCTAACTCCCCCGCCATCTTGATCACGGCCAATGACGAAAGCCACAGTGTTTGCGACTCTTAGGCGTGTAGCGCACTAATATCGAGTATCTTTGCTCACTCTTGCGCCAGCCAATAGAGCCGCTGCTCAGATTAATTTTTTTGCCATAAGGCACATCCAGTGTGACGGGGGGCCGTAAGGAAAGTCATTGCAAGGAGTACAAACACCTTGAAGAACCATATAAAAACATGGTATGATGTGCGATGGTAAGATTTCAGCTTGTCCTTTTCTGGGCAGTGGCGTTTTCCCTATTTTCAGGACTGGAAGCCAGAGCCGATATTTACAAGTATATATCGGATGAAGGTACTGTCTGTTTCACCAATACCCCGGTGGGGAAACACAATGACAAAATAGTAAGGGACAAGAAGTCAGCTACACAGCAGACCGTCGAACGACGCTCCCCAGCCGTTAAAAAGGAGGCCTTTCACAATGTTGCGGAAGAAAAGGCTCGGCAGCATAATGTTGATCCGAGACTTGTGAAAGCAGTCATAAGGGCTGAATCGAACTGGAACCCCAAGGCCGTATCCTCGAAGGGCGCCATGGGATTGATGCAGTTGATGCCTTCAACTGCATATGATATGGGGGTGAGCAACCCCTTTGACCCGGAACAGAACATCGACGGTGGTGTGCGATATCTGAGCTCTCTCCTGGAAAGGTTCAATGGCAATCTTACACTTGCCCTCGCGGCCTACAATGCCGGCCCGAAGAGGGTGGAGCAAACCAATTCAGTCCCTTCCATTCCCGAAACTGTTCAGTACGTGAAGAGGGTAATGAATGATTATACAGGAGGCACTGGGTACGAGCCGTTATCTTATCAGGGAAGTGGCGGAAAAGTATTAAGAATTAAGAAAGTTATCTTAGAAGATGGCTCCGTACTCTTTACCAATTCCTACTTTGCCTCGTCCAATCCCGTCAGGTAGCTGCATCATAAGGCTCAAATCGATATGTCAAAAGAGAGAGATGCAGTAATCGATGAAATCATTGAACTGAAGTCTGCGAAAAAAGCGCTCATCCTTTCTCATAACTATCAGAGGGATGAAGTGCAGGATATTGCCGATTTTGTGGGGGACTCCCTTGAACTATCCAGAACTGCCGCTACCAAGGAGTGTGCCATCATCGTTTTCTGCGGCGTTCATTTTATGGCCGAAAGTGCATCCATACTGTCCCCTGAAAAGACTGTTCTGTTGCCGGAGCCAGAGGCTGGCTGCCCAATGGCGGACATGATTGAGGTCAGTTCGGCGAGAAAAGTTTGGAAGACGTTCCCCGGCTATGAAACGCAACCATCCTTCGTATTCGCCCACGAATTCACCTTGAGAGATATAAAGTCCATGTATCCGGGCGTCCCGGTTGTCGCATATGTGAACACTACCGCCATGGTAAAGGCTGAAAGCGATATTTGCTGTACATCTGCAAATGTGGTAAAGGTCATGGAATCGCTGCCCGATGAAAAGGTCATTTGCGTGCCTGACAGGAACCTTTCACTATGGGCTCAGAAAAATACGGGCAAGCAGGTGATTGCATGGGACGGCTTTTGTCACGTCCACGACAGGGTCACCGCCAAGGATGTTGAGCAGGCAAAGCAGGAACATCCCGCGGCTCTGTTCATAGCCCATCCGGAATGCCGGCTTGAGGTGCTGGCGTTAGCAGATCATGTCACGAGCACATCGGGAATGTTGAGGTTTGCGAAAGCATCTCATAAAACGGAATTCATTATAGGGACAGAAGTGGGCCTGCTACATAGACTGAGAACAGAGAACCCTTCCAAGATCTTTTATCCATTGCGAAAGGACATGATCTGTCCAAACATGAAAAAGACCACTTTACGAAGTGTATTGACCGCGTTGAGAGAAATGAGGCAGATTATCAAGGTACCTGAGGAAATAAGGATTCCCGCCAAAAGGGCATTGGACAGGATGCTCGAGATAAAATAACTGCAGAAGTGTCCCTCCTTAAACAAAGAATCGTTGAGAAGATAAGATCAGAAGGGCCCATCAGTTTCGAGACCTTCATGGAAATGGCACTCTATTACCCAGGGCTTGGCTATTACACGAAGGAATCAACAACAATAGGGAGGGCTGGGGACTTCTATACAAGTCCTCATCTCCATCCGATCTTCGGCGCTATGATAGCAAGACAGGTGGAAGAGATGTGGCTGCAGATAGGGCGGCCGGATAATTTTCAGATTGTCGAAATGGGTGCCGGGGTCGGCTATTTGGCCAAAGACTTACTTGGACATCTGGACGGCAAGGAGATCTGCAATGTTCTTAACTACACAATACTTGAATTGAATCACCACGTTAAAGCCCGCCAGAGGACTTTACTGCGTGAGCATCTTGATAAAATACGGTGGGTTACCGATCTGAAAGAGCTTGACCATTTTTCAGGATGTCTCATATCTAATGAGTTACTGGATGCATTTCCTGTTAGACTTGTGGAAATGGAAGACGAATTAAAGGAGATCTATCTTGCGGTGAGGGAGGATGCTTTTGTCGAAGTAAGAAAGCCGTGCAGCAAAGAGGTGAGAGACTACTTCATGGCATTGGATATCCATTTGCCGGCTGATTTTAGGACTGAGGTGAATTTGAGGATAAAAGACTGGCTGACAGAAGTCAGCCAACGCCTATCGGAAGGATTTGTAATAACTATCGACTTCAGCTTCGACCGCCTTCGCTACGCCCTCTTTCCCTACATCTACTCGCTGGCCGGATGGACCACCCAGTCCGGCTACACCATGATGCGTCCCCTCGTAATGGACTTCCCCGCCGACCGCACCGCCCGCGAGCTTCCCGACGAATATATGTTCGGCCCCGCCCTCCTCGTC
>JBKQMP010000196.1:0-7307 GCA_052146665.1 Dissulfurispiraceae bacterium | reverse complement strand
GAAGTTCGGGCCGGACCGGCCCTACCTTGTTGCTACGAACATCTCTGAATGCCTTATCTTCGATGTTCCTTGCGGAGTTTGCATCCCTCTCCATTACGAGGCCGCAATAAGGGCATTCGTGCATCCTCTCGGCAAGGGTCTTTGGCACTCTGCGGTGGCATTTTGAGCAATCCTGGCTCGTAGAAGCGGCATCCACCCTCTCGATGACATTGCCTCTGAGCATTACACTCTTGTAGGCAACAAAGCTTATGAGCGTTCCCCGCCTCGCAGGCAAGCCTGCCGGAAGGGGACTTCTTACCTTAAGATGTTAAACAGGCTCTAGCGCTAAATGGAGCTGTTCTTTTCGGAACATGTTCTCCTTTGCTTTGTATATACTCAGAACCCGGACTGACTCTTCGGGGAAAAGGATTTGTTTTATTTCGAGGAATGCCTCCTCTGTATTCAGGGATCTCCTTTTCGTACTATCTCTTTCGATGATGACAAACCTCTTAATGTCTTCTCCATGAATGCCCATCTTCAACTCAAACTCACAGCCCTTTTTTCCATAATACTCCGTCATGGTATTGTAAAAATCGTCCCAATCTAAGCATCTCACCTCTTTGAACATGTTTAGCCATCCTTTCTTTTAATAATATTGATTGATCACGTTTAGCTTTACGCATTTGACCGGCACCATCCCCGTTAATTATACCGCGACTAAATTTACATTTTCCCATTTGTCACCGATGGATTCGTGCTGATGATCTTCCCCCGCAACCATTTCGGTGAAAAATAGAACTTTCTGGCTTCATGCTGCCGTCACCACCGAATAAATGGGGATATAATTATTCACTGGACTCTGATTGAGGCGGTAAATGGTAGAACCCTTTATTGCTCTTATCTTTCTACGAACTTGTTTATTGATCAGCACTATTAAGAGCGAGCGTCAAAAAGCCGCGAGAATAACTCAACGGAGCATCACAAAAAGAATATAGATATCCTTCCTTAGTGCAACATCGGAAGCTCGACAAACAGGAAAAAACCGTTCGTGGTGAGCAGGGCACCCATCAGGGCGACAACTATTGCAAAATAAAATATGGGCCTCGAGACAGAGAGGATTGAAATAGAGGCCATTACGATGGCAATTTGCAAAAGGGCTTCGGCAAAATCAAAATATGGGTCTTTGATTCTATTCAGATCACGCTCATGATCGAGTTTCCTAGCTTCCTTCTCAATCTCTTTTTTCTCGTCACTATATCGTGCCTCCTCAAGCGCCATTTTCTTAAGAATTGATTCATAATGGCTTCTCACCTTAGGTTTCATCGTAGCGCCGCGCTCCAAGAGGTCTGCTTCGAGCCTTGTTTTCTCAACATGATAGTACTGCTCTCTAATCACTTTTGACTGATAATAAGCCCACTGGTCAGAAGATTGCTGTTGCGCCAGTAACATTTCTTTTGTTGCATGATTACCGCCCAGTGATGCCATAGCCAAAACAACAGCGATGACCGCGGTACTCAGCGCCACTTTCTTTGTAAAAGGCTTCTCCCGCTGCTCTCTAATTTCGTCGGGCTTAGGAATTTCTACTTCCGCCATGGCACCTATAAAATTGTCAGAGGGTTATTTTTCTCGTTTAGCCTGATTATTGTGGGCTTGTCTTCTTTGATCTCGTCTTTATCCATATAGCAATATGAAAAGATAATGATCTTGTCGCCAACCGCTCCCTTCCGTGCGGTCGGTCCGTTCAAACAGAATTCACGAGCACCTTTTTTCCCAGGAATCACATAGGTCTCGAACCGTTCTCCGTTATTCATATTGCTAATCATCACCTGTTCATAGGGCAGTATCCCTGCCATATCCATCAACTCTCTGTCTATGGTGATACTTCCTTCATAGGCAAGGTTAGATTCAGTAACTGTAGCCATATGAATCTTTGATCTTAGGAAACACCTGAGCATACTCTTTCATCCCCGCGTAATGGTCTCGATTGGCGGTAAAACCTTGAGTAAATCGCTTAGTTAAATCAACACTACGAATCCCACATCTCTTTCTTGTTATTCAATTATCCTCGGAACCCTGTAAAATCGCCTACTTGTGTCAGGAGCGTTCTTCAGTGCATCATCTTGTTGCAGTGAGGGAACCAACTCATCATCTCTCATGACATTCTGCAACGGTATCACGTGAGATGTCGGATCTATTCCACCGGTATTAAGCCCGTTTAATTGCTCCATATATTCCATGATGGTACTTAACTGATTGCTGAAAATGTCTATCTCTTCTTCTGACAAAGACAGCTTCGAAAGCTGTGCTATATGTTTTGTCTCTTCACTCGTGATCTTCACTGCTATACCCTTTCCAGGTTTGCAAACTTCGCAACAAGGCGTTTCAAGCCAATGCTTGAGAAATTTACCGTCAACTTGGTATCATCTCCGTCTCCACAACAATCCCTGACTACACCAACTCCCCAAGATGGATGTTTCACCCGAGTACCAATGATGTAGAGGGACTTGGGTTTCTTCTGAGGGACCTTCAGCACTTCTACCGGTTCCCCAGCCCTTTCTATAATCCTTTCAATCCAATTACAACACTTCTTAGGGACATCAGTCAAAAATCGTGATGGTTCTTGGTTCTGCACCTTCGAGTAGAGTCTCCGCGTCTTCACACTGGTGAGACAAAGGACGTTGCGCGCTCTTGTCATGCCGACATAAAGCAGACGCCTCTCCTCCTGTATCTCTGCCGGATCATCAACCGCCTTGAAATAGGGGATGATCCCCTCTTCTACACCGACAATGAAGACCACAGGGAACTCAAGTCCCTTCGCACTATGCAAGGTCATCAGAGAGACAGCATTGTCCCGTACTTTCTCATCGTTCGCTGCTGTAAGCGATACTTTGTCAGCGAAGTCTTTAACTGTGATATTGTCCGCAGCTGACACAAGTTCCAAAATATTTTGGAGCCTCTCTTCTTCAATATCCTCTATATATCCAGTCTTTTCAACAATGATCTTTAACATATCAGCGGCACACCTATAAGAAACGAATGAAAGCTCCTCTATCAAATTAACAAACTCCGAAAGTTTCTCTTTCAAGGATGATGCCAAGCCATTTGACTTAAGCATTATTTTTATCGAGGTAAAAAGGCTGACTTCCTGTTTCTTCGCTTCCTGTTCTATCTTCGAGAGAGTCGAAGCACCAAGTCCCCGTAAGGGACTGTTTATTATCCGTCTCAGGCTGACATTGTCATCATGGTTTATTACGAGCCTCATGTAGGAAAGCATGTCTTTTATTTCACGGCGGTGATAAAAGCTTATCCCGCTTATTATATGATATGGAATCCCATTGTCCCTTAACGCGTCTTCTAAGATCCTCGCCTGGAGGTTTATCCTGTAAAGGATTGCAAAACTGCTATATTCATAATACCCCTTCAGGTATAGATCCTTTATCGTGCGGACCACATATTTTGCTTCTTCCTCTTCAGTGTCAAGCCTACAATAGAATACCTTCTCTCCCTGCTTTCTCTCTGTCCAGAGCGATTTTGCCTTTCTGGCTGGATTCTTGGCAATAACCGCCCCAGATACGTCCAGGATGTGCTGCGTTGAGCGATAATTCTGCTCAAGTTTTATGATCTTCGCTTCAGGAAAATCCTTTTCGAAGTTAAGAATATTGGATACATCGGCGCCCCTGAATTTATAAATGCTCTGATCGTCATCTCCAACGACACAGATATTATTGTGCTTAGAAGATAAAAGTTGAAGGAATTTGTATTGTGCTTTATTGGTATCCTGAAACTCATCTACAAGAATATAAGGGAACATGGCAATGTGCTTTTCAAGGATCTTTGGATTTTCTTCGAACAACTGGACTGCTAGCAGTATCAGGTCGTCAAAGTCAAGGGAGTTGCTCCGCTTGAGCTCGTTCTGGTATTTGAGGTAGACTCTTCCCAATTTTTCATCAAAGCTGAACCCATCTCCCGTCGAAAGAAATTGTTCCGGAGAGACCAGGGATGACTTTAAAAAACTGATTCTCGATGCGACGCCTTTGTATAAGGCCTCATAAATACTCATTTCGCGAAGAATGTGGCGGACAAGACTGGCCGTGTCGTCATCGTCATAAATCGTAAAATCTGGTTTGAACCCTATCGCCTTGGCTTCCTTCCTCAGAATCCTGTTGCACTGGGAATGAAAGGTGCCAATCCATGCATGTCTGATGTCATCACCTATGAACTCGCAGATCCTTTCCCTCATTTCATTTGCGGCTTTATTGGTAAAAGTTACGGTGAAAATAGATGAAGGAGGAGTTTTCTTTTTCTTGACGAGATAGGCAAACTTCTGGGTTATTACCCTTGTCTTACCACTACCTGCACCCGCAAGCACAAGCAGCGGACCCTTAAGATGCATGATCGCCTCTTTTTGCTGCGGGTTTAGATCTTCAAGCAGGACTTCTTTTGCCATACATGGTCTCCTTGACTTATTGATTCCTTGGTCGTTAAAAAAATGTTTGCCAGAATGAGTGTTACTAAGACCCGCGATACGTGGTACGGCCGCTACTGTTATCCTCTCATAAAAGAACCTGTTCTCATCCTCACTGTTGGCGCCTTGCACACCGTGCCATCAGCAGACAGTCAGTCTGCTGCTCATATCACTTCAAGTCAACGCTGCCTGGTGTTAAAGAGTTATGCTATTTCTACAAATCAGCCGACGAGAGAGCAAGATCATCAAGGAATGAGCGCTGTCACAAATCACGTTAATATTATAACATATTATTTTCCACGAAGTGTAAACAAGAACCGAGCGCTTAACATAGACAAAACAAGAAGCTGAAAAAGTGATCATGAAAAAGAAATGCTAACCCACAGATCACGACATAGGACTTGTCAATCTGCCAGTCATAGAGCGGGCGACGGGATTCGAACCCGCGACCTTCAGCTTGGGAAGCTGACACTCTACCACTGAGTTACGCCCGCTTAAAATGTACACTAAGCTTTAATATACTATACGGAAAACCCTTTCTTCAATCTGTCATTCATTACGCATGATCGCCCCGCTGCCCGCTGAACTGACTAGTTTTGCGTACCTTGAAAGATATCCATGCTTTATCCTTGGCTCTGGCTTTTGCCATTGCAAAAATCTCTTTTTTATCTCTTCGTCCAAAAGCGCCACCTCTAATTTTCTTTTTGGGATATCTATCATGATTTTATCGCCGTTTTTTACTATAGCAATGGGACCTCCTTCCATTGCCTCCGGAGAAAGATGTCCTATACATGTGCCGCGGGTGCCTCCTGAAAACCTGCCGTCGGTGATTAAAGCTACAGAATCAGTGAGACCCATCCCGGCCAGGGTTGAAGTCGGGGAGAGCATCTCCCTCATACCAGGACCACCTTTCGGGCCTTCATACCGTATCACGACAACATCGCCTGGTTTAATATCTCCCTTCAGTATTGCCTTCATGCCCTCTTCTTCTGAATTAAAAACCTTGGCGATTCCCTCGTATTTCATCATATGCTTGTTCACTGCAGTTTGTTTCACCACTGCACCTTCAGGCGCGAGATTTCCCCGTAGGATAACTATGCCTCCTTCCTTATGATACGCCCTGCTCATAGGTCTGATAACCTCTTCATTCATGATTGACGCTTCCGCAGCAATTGATACGATATCCCTCCCGGAAACAGTAGGATTTGAGTGGAGCATATCCCTCAGACGCTTGAGCACCGCTGGAATTCCCCCGGCGCAATCCAAGTCCTCCATATAGTGCGGTCCGCCAGGGAGCATATTCGCTATGTGGGGGGTCTTCCTGCTTAAATCATCAAAAGCCTCCAGGGGCAGCTCAACCCCTGTCTCATATGCGATAGCCGGAATGTGAAGAACAGTATTGGTAGAACCACCCAAGGCCATGTCAACCATGATTGCATTTTGAAAGGCGTTTTTCGTCATGATCTTTCGGGGCGTCATCTCCTTTTTAATCAACTCAACTATCTTCACCCCGCTCTCAAAGGCAATCCTCCTTTTTTGAGCCAGGACAGCAGGAGACGTTGCGCACCCTGGCAGACTCATGCCGAGGGACTCAGTAACACATGCCATAGTATTTGCGGTATACATTCCCTGGCACGAGCCAGCGCCAGGGCAGGCACACATTTCGAGTTCTTGTAATTCCATATCGCTTATTAGTCCCTTTTTATATTTTCCAACAGCTTCAAAAGTGTCAGTGGTGAGGTTCAGCCTCCTGCCTCTTGAATGGCCCGAGAGCATCGGCCCTGCGGTTACCACTATACTAGGGATATTCACGCGCGCTGCAGCCATAAGCATGCCGGGCGTAATTTTATCGCAATTCGTTAAGAGAACAAGCCCATCCAGCTGATGTGCCTCTGCCACTGTCTCTACCATATCCGCAATCAATTCACGGGAAGGCAGAGAATAGTGCATTCCCCTATGACCCATTGCTATACCATCGCATATCCCTGGAACGCCAAAAAAGAAAGGATAGCCCCCACCGGTATGCACCCCTTTTTCAATAAACCGCTCAAGATCGCGCATGCCAATGTGTCCAGGGATGATATCTGTAAAACTTGTTGCAACGCCGACAAAGGGTTTAGCCATCTCACTTTTCGGTATGCCTGTTGCAAAAAGGAGTGCCCGATGCGGCACTCTCTCAAGACCATTCTTTATTGTCTTACTTCTCATTATCATATGATCCCCTTTAAATTATTAATGTGTGTAATTGATAAAGTTGGATTTAATCAAACCTGTTCAAAAGTGTTGCAGTTGCACATCGACTGGAGGTTCCCAAAAGGTATGTTTCCCTTTCATCTCTGCGATTCCCCAAAGCCGAACGTTGACCTCAGAAATCAGCGAAGGGGACGTTCCTGGACATCCTCTATTCGTAGGTATTTTATAAATCAATGGCTATAATGTGTCTTTTTATATTCCCTGATTAATTCTGCTATCATATCTTTCTTGTGAAGCTTTTCTTTCTGTATCCTTTTCTTCTCTACTTCCTCATCGGCCGTAAGATAGGATTTCTTATTGAGTTCTGATATCTGGTTGTCTAGAGTCCGGTGTTCCTGATAAAGCCGCCTGAACTGCTCGTTATCTTTTTTGAGAACTTCAATAATCTCTTCTTCTTTCATAGCAGCCTCCTTGATCTTACGTTAATGTTGTAAGGCAACTTCATAACAATTTTACTACAAAAAAGCCAAAATTACATCCCCGTGTAGAAGTTGCAATCTTTTTCGACATTACCCCTTTTTCTATGAGTGATTGTGAGGGAGACTTTTTATCAAGACTTTTATGTGGACGTATGCAGTTGTAAAAGATAAGGTATTGAGCGAGGCGCAAT
>JBKQMP010000195.1:0-6482 GCA_052146665.1 Dissulfurispiraceae bacterium | reverse complement strand
AACAAAACAGGTTAAAGGATACCCTTTTGAGGTGCCTCTTGCGGGGACAAGAAAAATCACCGGCGTTGCTCTTGCCGACCAAATCCGGTCTATTGATTGGCAGGCCAGGAAAATAAAGATTGTTGATCGCATTCCGTCAGCATTGCTCGCTCCTATTCTTGCCAAATTCAAACCGCTTCTATTCTAGGCGCATCTCCGAAAGATAAAGGAGGTGACTCACATCATGAATGATAAATCAGAAGGGACAAGAATCCCTGAAGAGGTCAACGGATTTCAGGTGAACTTTTGCAAGAATCCGAGATGTCCCAACTTTGGTATCCCCGCTAGCACCGAAGATTCCCATGAGCGAAATAGTGACGGCAAAACAGAGGATGAAACAATTGATGGAGGCAAAAAATGAAAAGCGACCTTGAGAAACATATTGAGCGGCAACTGAGAGACAAGGAATTCAGAATTTACTTCGACAAAGCCGAAACAAAGAGGATGATCGCGCAGGAAATAGCTCTTTTACGAAAGGCTCAGCATATCTCGCAGGCGCAGCTCGCGAAGGAGATCAAGACCACCCAGCAGGTCATTTCGAGACTTGAAAGTCCTGGGGATAAGCGGATGTCATTCCTTGAGCTTCTCGATCGAGTGGCGAGGGCTCTTAAGAGAAAGCTTGTCATATCATTGCAGTCATAGTCGCTGCATTATCGAGAATGATGAAGCTATTGGTGCTTATCTGCGATCGGTATAAGGCATTCACATTGCAAACCCCTTTACCAAGCGCACTCAGAACAACGGCTTACGTATTTTGCCATGGATCGTAAACTGAAAATAATCGAATCAAAGGAATTATCATGAAAGAAAGACAACCAACATCAACCGAATGGAAGGCGCTGTATAAGGCAGCCACCGAATTCAGGGAGCTCGAGCCCTGGAAGTGGGTAAAAGAGACGGACCTGTTCGGTGTGAGGAACCCCCTCACCGGTGAAATAGGCTATTGCTGTGTTATGGGCGAGCTTGGCCAGGTCCTCGGCATGGCTGTCTATCTGGGCACCGGAGGGCTCAATGCCTATTGCATGATCCAGAACAGCGACATCACGCGTGAAGACAGAGATTTCATGTTCGTCCAGGACTGCATTCTCGTGTCGTTCGAGAACAAGAGTGCTCTCGATAAAGAGGACAAGGCCCTGATCGGGGAACTCGGAATCCGCGCCAAGGGGAAAAGGGCATGGCCCATGTTCAGAAGGCACGAGCCGGGCAATTTCCCCTGGTTTCTTGAGGGTGAAGACATACAATTCCTGACACTGGTTCTGCAACAGGCAAACGAGGTCTGTCTTCGTCTGAAGGAGGGTAAGGAACTCCTGCATCCACCGAAGAAAGCATCATATCTGGTCAGGGCTTATCGTAGGGATACAAACAAGTGGGAAGATACATGGAAGGTGCCTGAGCCTCTCCCGAAGCAGGCCCCGCACATTGTAAAGCTGGATGAGCTGGCACTACAGAGGATCAAGAAAAATATCCGACATTCTCGTACTGCCTGGGAAGTTGACTTTTTTTATTTCCCCGCTCCCGTTTACGAAGGAGGGCGGCCATCGTATCCCTACTCAATTATGATCGTGGATCAAGAAAGCGGATTTGTTCATGATGTCCACTTCTCAGAGCGTGGGAAAGCGCCTACCGAGTTTATCAACCGACTTCTGGAATGTATTGAAAAGACCGGCATAGTTCCGAATCAACTTTTGGTGAAAAAGCAGGAGGCGGCCGATCTTTTTTCTCCAATCGCCGATAAACTTGAGATACGGCTACACAAGGTCGACAAGCTTCTCGCCGTGGACGAAGCGAGAAGATCCATGGAAAAGCATCTTTTGAAAGAAAGGGCTTCTCAGCCTCTTCTGGATGATTACTACGGCGATGATCAAATGGAGGAATACCTCCAGTCCGGCTCGGGGCTTTCGATCTTTGGACTTTACGGGCTCATATATGGATGTCTTGCCGCTCCCAATTTCGTTATGCCTTCCTCTCTCATGCCGGCCATCTTCGGAAAGGACGGTCCAACCTTCGAGACGGAATCGCAGGCATACGAAACGGTTCGTGGCATCATGGCGCTCTGGAATTACCTAAGCCAGTGGGATTCTGAAAAAGAGGGCATAATTCTTCCGGACTTTGAATATCCCGCCAGCAAGGATGGGGCGCTTCAGAGAAACTCTGATGCTATTGACCTGTTGAATTCTTTCATGAACGGTCTGGAATTGGCTGGTCTTGCCCATGATCGCTTGCCGACTGATCTGAAAAAAGATGCGGAGCAGCTTGGACGGGTCATCGACTTGTTGTATGCACAGATTCAATTGCTCGAGCAGGCTAATAATCTCAGTGCTGATGAAATCAAGGGGGCAATGCGGGCGATTGAAAATGCCGAGTTTGTTATCGAGGGCTGTATGACGAACATTTACCTCGGATTGAAGGATGCACGGTTGAGAGCGCCCGAGCAGTTTAGAAAGCAGACACCGCAGAGCACTGGCGTGCCTTTGCCAGGCCAAGGCAAAGTTGGCCGCAACGATCCCTGCCCCTGCGGCAGCGGGAAGAAATTCAAGAGGTGCTGTGGCTTAAATTAGGAGACATAATCGGCTATCCGACAGCTCTGACCTCTTTACGACCGCCTCAACAATTTTTCAAAGATAGCTTAGCCTTGAGAGCGTAGCTTAAGAGGACTTAGCAAGAGCTTGAAAATACTACAAAACGCCATTTGACAATGGTTTACAAAGCATTTGGCGCTATGCGTAAATGACTGGTAATTGCAACAAATCGGAGTCAGGTTTTCACGAATTTGTCATGACTTATTTAACTCGAAAAGTGCAGTTGACCTGAAATAATATCCCAAAAAAATTCTCCTTTCGTATTAGAATTAAGAGGTTTGCCAACCATCAACTCTAAACGAAAGGAGAACAAAGATATGCACTCAAAATGTACCACAAAAGTACAAATAAATAAAGTAAGGATCGAATTTACGAACAAAAAGATGACGGCATATGGGGGCTTTAGTTTATTGGCGGCATTCTTTGAGAAGATCAATCTGAGGGGTATTTTGCAGGAAGTGATGCCGATTGGGGAGAGTTCTCCCAATGGGATGGGGATATACAGCAAGGTATTGGCATACATCCTGTTGCTATACGCGGGAGGCAGCAGGTTTTCACACCTGCTGTATCTTGGGTGGCAGGGGGTGTTCACCAATCTTTTCGCGGTGCAGAGACTTCCGTTGGCGTCCACGACATTGACGAGATTTTTTAAGAGAATCAGGAAACTGAAGGAAGTGGAAGAGCTGTCCGAGGGGTTATGGGGATATCTGAGCCGATTGATTCCGTGGAAGGAACTCAAGGAGGACTGGCTCACGTTTGATTCAACGGTTCTTGAGCGATATGGCAAACAAGAGAGGGCAAAGAAGGGATATAACCCGAAGAAGAAGGGGCGTGGGAGCCACAGCCCGCTTCTGGCATTCATGAACAGGAGCAAGTATGTGGTACATCTCTGGAACCGTCCTGGCAATGTGGCGTCATGGAATAACATCATAGGTTTTTTTCAATCCACCTGGCAGAGGATCAGCGGGCATATTGCTATAAAGGGCATTATTGCGGACAGTGGATTTTATCTCAAGGAGTTCATCGAACTGCTTGAACAGAGGGAATTGCTGTATACCATTGCTGCACGCCTGTATCATCCCCTGCAGAGGATAGTGTACGCTCAGGAGAACTGGAAGCAAATAGAGGATGGGATATGGATCACTGAGTTCTTTTTTCAGCATATGGATTGGAGAATCGATAGGAGGTTTATCGCGGTCCGCCAGGATATAAAGAGAAGACCGCAAGCGATGGGGAAGGAGTTGTCTCTTTTTGGCGATGAGGTTGATGCGGGCAAGTATCGATACAGCGTATGGATAACCAATTCGCAGGAACCTGCATATGAGGTATGGAAGCAGTGCAGGCCGAGGGCAAACGATGAGAATACCATCAAGGAGCTGAAAGAGGATTTTGCACTTGGCGGGTTCTCGATGAAGTATTTCTACTCCACAGAGGCAGCAATGCTCATTCGAGTAGTTATTTACAACCTGTTTGTCCTGTTCAGGCATCAGATACTGGGGCAGAAGGAAAAGACAGAACGCTTGAAGACCTTGCGGTACAAGTACTTTGTCCTGCCCGCTCAATTGGGTGGAGACGGCAGAAGCCCGGTATTGCGGATTTCGATCTTCACACAGAAAGTACGATCAAAACTGCTTTACCTGTTCAACCGCGTAGGACAATACGTTCCCCCCGATAATGATAACTGCAATGCATTTGGATAACGATAAGAAAACTTTAGGAGGTGACCCAAACAAATAGCACCGGCATTAGCTGTAACATCGATAATTCTGGAATCGCCTTGATAGGCTTTACTCTATAGGTATGCCTATTTCAAAAGCATTTTTTGGGTTAATGGCATATTGCGGACGTTTATTCTGGTATTATGCGGACACCCATTGTGAAACGAATGGAAGCTGCCACGGGGTGGCAGAGGGATAGAGTAGGGTAGTACACCTTGTAATACGACCTCGTGGTATAAGGAGTGCAACACAAACTGACGGGCTGTGTGACTTATGACCGCTACTGTTAACTCACCGTACTTGAGAGCCCTGAGCATCCTTGTCATTCTCTGGGGCACAAGCGTTATGTGGAGTTGCACATACTGAGCTGAAATCGTTACCCGTCAAAGCCGAGCACTTCGCTCCTCCGATGCTTAGTGAAGGATTCTTGCATTGTAGGATTATAAACCTTCCGCCGATCGCAGAAGCCTGAGGAAACAAGAACACTGGTATCGATAACTACTCTATCTCTTTTTTCCGTAAACCTTTCTCCTTACAGCTTTGACAGCATTATCAAGATCTTTCATGGTCAGCTTTGTCTTCTTGAAAGCCTCTCCCGCTACTTTGAAGGCAGCATCAAGTCTATCCTCAGGCGACAAGACCGATAGAATATAATCTTCAGGATCAATCTTTTTGGGTGCAGTAACAGCCATATAAAACACCTCCCTTTATTGCTGCTGCTTTATTGTATATCGAATCTTCTGTAAAGTCAGCATCGATGTTCATCCAGAGTTGATCATCTTGACAATAGTTAACGTGCATGTTAACATAATTTCCACATTGCTAAAAGCGTAGCCTTTTATAGGACAGCTGACGGCAAATGTCCGATGCAGGAGTTTCTCGATCCGTTCCCAGGAAAAGCGGCGCAGAAAGTGACCTGGGTATTGAATCTGGTCGAGGACTTCGATGTTGTGCCGGCGACATATTTCAGGAAGCTTCTCAGCACTGAAGATATCTGGGAGTGCAGGTTATAGCTTGGTTCGAACGCATACCGTATATTCTGTTTCTTCGATAGTCATTCTGTTGTTGTCCTGACCCACGGACTGATAAAGAAGTCACAGAAAACGCCCCAGGGAGAGATTGAGAGAGCGGAGGCCTACAGAAGAGACTATTTGCAAAGGAGATTAAAGAAATGAGTGATTTGAAGAAATATGTTGAGGATAGGAAAAAGAGTGACAAAGCTTTTGCTGCCGGGTATGACGAGGGATATGAGCAGTTCAAGATTGGCGTGGTACTCAAGCAGGCCCGTGAGAAGGCAGGCCTGACCCAGGAAGAACTCGCCCAAAGACTCCATACAAAGAAGACCGCCATCTCCCGTATCGAGAATCACGCAGAGGATATTAAGCTTTCAACGTTGGAAAGGGTAGCCCATGCCCTTGGAAAGCGTCTCGAAGTGAAGATAGTCTGAAATAACTGTCAAATAAACCCTCCTTTCTATGTTTATATGATTATTTACGAGGAATACGAGACGATGAGCGAGAGGTTAAAGACCACTGGTTGTAAGAGAGCGGGCCTAAGCGGCCCGCGTTCGTTGTCTCTTTACTCCATTTCGATAAGCGCAATTGAGGTCGCCGGCAGGAAAGGACGACTTTCCTTTAGCCGGTCTTCGTCATATACGCTTATTATTCCTTTACGACATTGACGGCCTTGGGCCCTTTGTCTCCCTTTTCGACATCGAAAGTCACCCGATCACCTTCTGCAAGTGATTTGAAGCCCTGTGCCTGAATGGAAGTGTGATGGACGAATACATCGCTGCCATCTTCTGCTGTTATGAATCCAAAACCCTTTGAATCGTTGAACCACTTTACTGTTCCCTTCATAATCCTGCTGTTCTCCTTCGCTGCGAAATAAAAAAACCACCAAGACAAAATGTCCCGTGGTCATCCGTAATCTAACTATACATTGTAAATCTCATGTCACCTATTGCAGTATGCAATGATAGCACTGAAATCACGGAAAATCAACTAAATTCTCTTATTGCCAGCGATTCCTTAACAATAACCTCAAGGCGAATAAAGAAGAGCTAACGGAGCTATTTTCGGATGGGAGCAGATTCGGGCTGAATAGGTAGAGGTAAAATCAGGCGCCAAGGGAGTAGTTTTAGGCT
>JBKQMP010000194.1:0-16266 GCA_052146665.1 Dissulfurispiraceae bacterium | reverse complement strand
TTAATAGCGAGAAGGTATGGGACACCGATACCCATCAGCGCAAAAAGGAAGATCATTCCAAAAATGAGGCCCAATTTCCAGAAAGCCCCACGGCTGATATATCCGCTTCCGTAGTAGATGGGAGACGGACCGGTGCCATAGGGCGTGATTATACCCATGATTCCCTGTGAGTAGCAGAGAAGGAGAGCATAAGTTTTGATGGGAATACCCGGTATGACAGCACCGACAGCCAGCATCACGGGCAGTATGGCCGTGGTGTGTGCTGTAAGGCTTGCGAACATGTAATGAATGATAAAATAGATCACAACCAGGACCACCATCACAACAAGTGGTGACATTCCTGTCAGGAGGGCTGCCATACTCTTGGCAAACCAGGTAACAAATCCTACCTTATTGAGACCATCAGCCAGAGTTACAAGGGTGGCAAACCAGACGAAAACGTTCCAGGCCGGTTTGTCTGCAAGGATGTCATCCCACGTGACAGTCCTGGTGATAAGCATCAAAGAGATAACAACTCCCGCCACCGTGGTTGCATCCATGAGTTTTCCACCTAAAATCCACAAAGTCAGGGCCACAAGAGCAAGCAAGGCCATCACGAGCTCCTTGCGGGAAAACTTCCCCATCTTGCCGAGTTCCTGAGATGCCCAAGAAGGTGCCTCCTGACTGGATTTGATCTCAGGCGGATAAATCTTAAAGATGAGAAAAGGAAGGGTCAGAATGAGAATAATGCCGACAGGAAGAAAACCGACAAACCATTCTGTCCATGAGATGCTGACTTTTACCGTCTTGGTTACCAGCTCCAAGGCCAGAAGATTTGGGGCTAAAGCGGTCATAAACATGGAACTGGTGACACAGGTTGACGCTAAGGCCGTCCACATGATGTAAGCCCCGATTTTGCGAGAAGTTTCTCCTGGAGCGGACCCATAAAGAGCGGGAAGATTACGAATAATGGGGAAAACGGTACCGCCGCTCCTTGCCGTGTTCGAGGGCATAAAGGGAGCCAGAATGAGATCGGAGAAAGTGATAGCATATCCGAGCCCCAGCGTATTTCTGCCCAAAGTCTTGACCAGGATCAGGGCGATACGTTTACCAAGGCCCGTTTTCTCATAGCCCAGGGCAAACATAAAGGCGCCAAAGATCAACCAGACCGTCCCATTGGCAAAGCCGGACAAGGCCCACCGTATATTATCGGCAGGTTTAGGTCCGGCCAAACCCAGAACCGCAACAAGGAAGACGCCGATAAACCCCACGGCTGCGGCGGGAAGAGGCTCCAGGATCAGACCCAGAATAACTGCAATGAAAATGGCAAAGAAATACCAGGCTGTCTGATTTAATCCTTGGGGAGCAGGGATTAATGCGATAAGGATACCCAAAAGCAAAGGCAGGACAGCTTTCCACGGAATCATTTTCATCTTTAACCTCTCTTTTTGTGTTAACAACCTAACTGTTTATAGAAATCATTCCCCTTGTCATCTACCAGGATAAATGCCGGGAAGTTTACAACCTCAATCTTCCATACCGCCTCCATACCAAGTTCGGGGAAGTCAATGCATTCAACCTTCTTGATGTTCTCATCAGCGAGAAGTGCGGCCGGGCCGCCGATGGAACCGAGGTAGAAGCCACCGTACTTCTTACAGGCGTCCGTTACCTGCTGGCTCCGGTTTCCCTTGGCAATCATGATCAGTGAGGCGCCCTTGGACTGGAGCAGATCGACGTATGAGTCCATGCGGCCAGCTGTGGTCGGGCCGAAGGACCCGGAAGGTTTACCCGCCGGCTGTTTGGCCGGGCCGGCATAGTAGATAGGATGTCTGAGAAGATATTCGGGGACTGGCTTGCCGGCGTCAATGGCCTCCTTGAACCTGGCATGGGCAATGTCCCTGCCAACAACGATGGTGCCGGTGAGCATCAGTGATGTGGAGACCGGGTACTTAGTCAGCTCGGCCAGTATCTCCTTCATCGGCCTGTTGAGGTTGATCTTCTCGCCATGATCGTGCTTACTGCGATATGTTTCGGGGATAAGACGACCAGGGTTGCGATCGAGTTCCTCAAGCCAGATACCGTCTTTGTTGATCTTTGCCTTGATGTTGCGGTCGGCGGAGCACGAAACTCCCATCCCAACCGGGCAGGAGGCGCCGTGGCGTGGCAGACGAATCACGCGCACATCGTGGGCGAAGTACTTGCCGCCGAACTGGGCGCCGATTCCAAGTTTTTGGGCTGCTTCAAGGAGTTTTTTCTCCAGCTCCAGGTCACGGAAGGCTTGACCCAGCTCGTTCCCTTTAGTGGGAAGGCTGTCATAGTACTTTGTTGAAGCGAGCTTTACGGTCTTCAGGCATCCTTCGGCGCTGGTGCCGCCAATGACAAAGGCCACGTGATACGGTGGGCAGGCGGCAGTGCCCAGCGACTTCATCTTGTCAACGAGGAATTTGAAAAGACTGGCAGGATTAAGGAGCGCCTTAGTTTCCTGATAGAGGAAAGTTTTATTGGCAGAGCCGCCCCCCTTTGTGACAAAAAGGAATTTGTACTCCATCCCATCGGTGGCGTAGATATCGATTTGGGCAGGCAGGTTGGTGCCGGTGTTGATCTCCTTGTACATGTCCAGTGCCACGGTCTGGGAATAGCGGAGGTTCTCCTCGGTGTAGGTCTTGTAGACTCCCTGGGAGAGGTACTCCTCGTCCCTCGCGCCGGTCCAGACCTGCTGTCCTTTCTTGCCGACGATGATGGCGGTGCCGGTGTCCTGGCAGAGGGGAAGCTCGAACTTGGCGGAAACTTCGGCGTTGCGCAACATGGTAATTGCAACCTCTTTATCGTTCATTGATGCATCATTGTCGGCAAGGATCTCCGCGACCATCTCGTTATGTTCGGGGCGTAGGAGGAACGAAACATCCCTCATTGCGTGGTTGGCGAGGTTGGTGAGCGCAGCCGCGTTGACTTTTAATATTTCCTTCCCCTCGAAGGTAGCGACCGATATGCCTTCCTTGGTCAGCAGTCGGTACTTAGTTCTGTCCGGGCCGAGTGGGAATGGGTCCTGGTACTTGAATTCCGGTGTAGCCATAACATTAATTTTCCTTTCATTGCCGTGCTAAGGGGAAAGCACCATACTTCAGGCTGTTTCCAGGTGATCTGTTCTTCAGGCTCCTCCAGTGTTGTCGCCCAAGACGCCGATGAACGGCATCCAATTTTTCGAACAATGTTATTACAGCGAGATAGCGCGCAATTAGCTTTAAATACCCGAAATTCTCTTCGGAAAAAATCATAGCGCGTTTTATGACTTTTGTCAAATTTGTCAAGTTATTTCACCTTCCTAATCTTGATCGGCGACTGGTCGCTGATTTTATCTATTTCCACTTGCTATACATAATCTTTATAAAAACCACTCCCTTCTAACATAAAGATTTATCAGAATAATTCTTAAAATGTGCGATAATCCCAAAAATTCGGACTTGTCGGTGCAGTTGAGATCGCCGCCCTGCCCAAAATTCGTTCTCTTGAGACTCTAAAAAATGCGTCTTATGGGTTGCAACTTGTCATTTTAAGAGAAGGCCCGGCTACGTTTAGTATAGGGAGAAGGGGAGAAACTTATCGACGCCTCAAATTCGTTGGTTATTTACCGTACTTCGCAAATGCTGGTAATCATTTCCGATAATACTCTGCACATAGTTGCGACAATCTTAAACTGCGGCTTTCAGGAAGGAGCAAAGAAAATCATGAAACGCTTCTAACAGAATTTTTTAGGCTAAAGTTCGGGACAAAATCCTCATCTACATGAAATTCATGTAGCTCGCAACCTTTCTTCCTGCAATCAATCCTGTCACTTTTCTGTCATAGGGGAGATATTCTGTTGGAAAGTATTATCAATAAAAAGCCGTCTTCGCATTGCTTTGGTGCAGTTATCAACAGTCTGTTTCGTGCATTTTCTTTGAATATCTGGTCAACAATTTCACCAAGGAGTCATCGATGTGGGAGATGACTTACTATCGATAATTTCGTCTACTAATAATGCATACGGAACTATCGAGACACGCGCTTACCTGCTCACAGCAATTACTTGGAAAGAATACATGAATACACTGGAGGGTTTAAGTGGTAATCATCAAGGGTCGATTGTCAATTGTAACGTTCACAGGTGCTGCGAATGTTATTACATGTTCGGCAGTGATTTATTAGTCACTATCATTTCTCAGCATTTTTAGGATATGCTTTGAGAGACTTTCGTTTATCTCATTATGTCTTGGAATAGGTTGGGCAATTTTTGTGCTTGGATTCTGATACCAATCGTGATTCCCTCCATGTCTGATGAAAACACAACCTATCTCCTCTACTTGCCTGATCAAATCCTTTCTTTTCACGCAACTTCCAGTTCAGCAAGTTTCCGGACACAAGGAATAACCCCGCTGCTTAAATCTTTATACAAGTCCTTTAAATTTTCTTTCAGTTCGTCTAAGGTTTCACCCTGTGTTATATAGTCAGGATATTCTTCTAAATAACCAAGCCACATATTACTGTCTTGCCAGTATTTAAACCTTGTGGTTTCCATATATTCTCCTTTCGCTTTTTTTTATTTTGTCATTTTTGCCCACATTTTTCCAGCTTTACAAAGGGAAGCAATTGTTTTGCGCAAGACGAATCTATCACTTCCCATTCTATTTGCAGGATTTAATGTCCACATTGGCCAACCCACACCTCACTGAATTGCATAGTTTTGATCGAACCTCAAAAAGCGTACGTGTCTTTCCGTTAATACGTCTTAACGGAACCAGAGCACCCACCAGCAAAACCGCTGAGGCTTTCATTGATCATCTTACTCTAATAACAAAATGCTACTGATCTCAGGTACTCGCCGAAGTCATCGTTACCAAAAAATTTGATTATGTTACTGTGTACGACTCGTAAATCTCATGGGTCGGTTCTGGACTTCAACTGTTGTGTGCAGCTCCACATAACACCTAAAAAGCGACACCCCGACCATTTCAGCGACATCGTTGGTTTCCGGTGGAAACTTGGGTTGCACACCAGATTCAATTGATCCTCGAAATCGTCTTTCTACCTGTCTTTTGATGTCGTGTGGTAGTCTTCTTTTAGCGGATTGACCCGCGTTGTTTCGATGCATTATATTTTAGGGAAGTGAAAAACCTGGCTGATTCATATCTAAAAGACACGGAAGAATTCTCCTTCATGCTTGGAGAAAGAACATTGGGTGAAGTTGCTTATGACAACGCAGTGGTCGGAGGGTTACGGAAAGGCCTTTCAATTAAGAAAGCACTCAAGCTGGCCGGCGAGAAATACCCAACCAACGCCCTCCATTGGAACGAAGAAACTATCCAGGACATCAAAGCCCATTATGAATATCTTAGGAATCACGAGGACATCATAGCGAAAATTAAGCACATGTCGAAGACCAAATAAGGATAATACGCGGAACCCGTATAATCCACTATGCATCTGGACGAAATATGTCGAGAATCAAAGAAGACAAGACTATAGAAGACCGGATCTCTATGGAAATTGTCGTAGATGCTTGTAATGAGGAAGAACGAGCGATGGGATGGTATTACTACCTCGAAGACAAATTAGGATTCCCTTTTGAGGCCAAGTGTATTGCCACAAGATCAACATCGCCACTTGTCGTGGGAGAGAAAGTTGAAGTAAAGAAGATGGCCCCAGAAGCGGAGTGCGAGCATGCGATGCTTGTCATGGTCAGTTGGCAGAGGCGATCTTTGGCAGTCCCCTTGGATCAGCTGAAGCCTTATAGTGCAAACAATGAAACCCTGCAGGCAGTTGCAGACTGGCGTTACTGGATAAAAAGAGGATATGAGTTCTGAGAAGACTCATTTGTGACTCATATTGTAAGTCGAAAAGTGAAATACTACAGCGTAGACATTGTGGTTGACTTTGATACTCCTCATGAAATGCCGCAAGGTTCTGGAAGACCTTGGAAAGCAGCAGGATATTTCCAATATTTTTACTGCCCTGAAAGCTCGAAAGAAAAGGCGAAGCAGCTCGTCTTGGATTTCGTTAGGAAAAGGGAAGTGACTCCTGAAGCTTGTAACTTCGGATGCGACCGAATCGCATCGATGCGGAGCTTAGAAAAGCGGGAATAAATTATGCACAGTTGCACTGCCGATGTTACTCATGAGCTTTTCCAGAAGAGAAATGAAATTGGAATAGGGTACTACAGTAAGAAAGACTATTTCCTAGGTGAAACAGATTATTTTGCATCCTTGTGAAGGCTACAAATATGAAATAAAAGGATTCATAATGGGCTGACCAGGGATGACAAGCATGGTATAGTCCTATTGAACCATATAAGGGGAACGCGAAGATTCATTATGAAGAAGATAAAGAAGAAAGCAGTTAAGAAGAAGCCTTTTATAATAGAACTCAACGAGGAGCTTGATAGTAGGGTCGATGCAGCCATGACGTTGATCGAAAAAGGGCGTATTGATCAAGGCGCCGTTATCTTGGAAGAATTGATGAGTGCACGACCGGATTATCATAGCGTGCAGTATGGCATGGGCGTTGTCTACGCCCTCAGCAGGCAATATGATGAGGCGATCAGATGTTTTAAGGAGGCGCTGGAGATATTCCCCTATTTTGTGGAGGCCCAATTCAACATAGCGACGGCATATAAGGAGAAACTCGACTTGGGCAATGCCATACGAGCCTTTCGAAAGGTTACGGAGATCTGCGATTCTGATAATGAACTGGCAAAACAGGCGAAAAGCTTCCTGTCCGATTTGGAGGAGCATATCTATAAGAAAGAAGGGATAACTCTTGATCTATACCTTAAATCAATGGACATTTTTAAAGATGCATGTGATTGCATGGCCAGGCAGGAGTGGGAGAGGGCAATAGCAAGCTTTATAGCATGCCTGCACATATCAAAGGATCATTACCAGTCTTACGGCAATATAGGCCTCTGTTATGCTAAATTGGGGAAAAGGGAAGAGGCACTGGCTTCATTCGACAGGTCGCTTCAGATAAGCCCGGCGTATGAGCCTGCCATTGTTAACCGTGCTGTAGTGGCCGGCATGAAAGGTGATATGGATTTTCCGGAGGGGCCCGTCGAGATTGTGGATTACGAAAAAGATTATACGTTAAAGAAGAAGTCCTATATCGCAGAAATAATAGATTTCATTAAGCATAACCCGTCATGAAGCATATGCCACATTATTTGATGAGGGGGAAACTGGAGATCAATATCGCCCGGGCCAATACAGCAGCGCCGTAGAGTGCCATAGCCTTTAGCCCGGAAGTTGGGTGCAAGGGCAAGCCCGCACTTCTGGACTGATCTTAACCTGTTGGCCAAAAATCCTAATAATGCATATTAGTGCGAGCCGTTTGATTTTTGCAGGAAATGAAGTTTCTGGGTAATCACTATGGATGCGAAAAAGAAAAAAAGCAATATCTTGCCGGAACTGCTGGCAGCTGCATCTCCTGAGACATTGAGGGATCTCCTCCGTCAGTTGGCAGCATCTCAGGTCGAAGTGCGGCGGGAGTGTCTGGAATATTTAACAATCCATGTCCCTCGATCTCCTGAGAACAGAAGAACATCGGATGGAGAAGCCGTTCTATTACTGTGGTCTGAGCTTGCCCCAGACCTGGATGAGCTCAATGAATATGGCGGAGGTGATGATAGTATGGTGGATCATGTGTCCGGCCTGCTCTATGAGATTCAGGAAAAACTCGGCGGTAAAAATATCGATTCAGAGTATCGGCAGGAGCTTCTTGATGAGGTTCTGCCGTATATCGATAGCGGCAACGCCGGTCTGGACGATCAGCTCTATGATGTAGCCTATGCCTGTTGTTATGAGGATGCCGACTGGCGTAGGCTGGCAGAGGCATTTGAAAGGATGAAGGGTGAGTGGAAAATAAGTCGTGCCAGAGTCATTTATCGAAAGATCGGCGATTGCAAAAAATATCTTGCACTACGGAAACTACAAATGGAATTCGGTGCGGATTATCATGACTTGGCGACTTTTTACTGGGACGGGGGCGAAAAAGAGAAGGCCGTCGCAGTTGCCGAGCAGGGTTTACAAAAGGGCCAGGGCAGAATGGATGAGTTACGCGCGTTCCTTGCCGACCGCGCCAAAGAATCCGGTGACCGGAAGCGACATCTGGATCTTCACTTCACCCAAACGACCGATCACCTTACTCTTGAGAAGTACATAGCCTTCAAAGAGCTCTGCTCGAATGCCGAATGGAAAGCGTTTGAAGAAAGGCTTCTCGAACGGCTTGACGATGCCTGGCATAGTGAACAACTGAAAATCCGCATGCACCGTCAGGAATATGAACGTGCTATAACGATCCTGATTGAAGGAAAATATCTGATTCACGCCTGGGATAGCGGTTATGAATTGCAGGCGGCTAAAAAGCTGGAAAGCTACTTTCCCGAGGAGGTCCTTACATTCTATATGTCGGGGCTTGGCAATTTGAAAGCATATGCTGTGCGTAACGAGTATGCCCGTAAGGCGAAGGTGATGGACAGAATACGGTTCCTCATAGTGGGTGTTCTCCGACAGGAGGAGCGCTGGCTGAACTTCGCCCGAGAAGTCAAACTTGCGAATCTCAAGCGCCCGGCCTTTCAGGAGGAATTCGCGGCGGTAATACCCGGATGGCGTCAAATTCAATGACATGACCCTCAGCAGGACAACGCTTCCTCTCGATGAATGCCTCCCTTCGCCCTCCACCTGATACCTGACACCATGGCTATTTCAGCGAGACGGTGGTTTTAGATCACAACTGGCGTGCGGGGTAGGAGTCGGGAGGCGTCGTGAAAGTTAACGTGCTGCTATGGTTGCTGAAGTATATGGATGGATTGCCTTGACCTCTTTGCCATGCTGTCTTTCGGCTTCCTCGATATCATACAGCGACTGAAGGTTCATCCAAAACTCAGGACCAGTATTCAGAAAGCGACCAATCTTGATAGCAGTCTCAGCAGAGATATTGCGCTCGCCTTTGATGATTTGCCCGAGACGCGTCTGGGATAGTCCTGTCTCTTTTGCGAGCCGGTACACCGATATTCCCATTGGACCGAGAAACTCTTCCTGCAGGACTTCGCCTGGATGAATGTTCTTTAAATGTTTCATTTTTTCATCACCTCTTCTTAATGATAATCAGTTATCTCTACCTCATGGGCGCTTCCATCTTGCCACCGAAAGCAAATGCGCCATTGCTCATTGATACGAAGACTCCACTGCCCTTCTCTGTTACCGCTTAAGCGCTCTAGTCTATTATTAGGCGGCACCCTCAGGATTTCAAGCGTGGTGGCAGCCGCAATCATCCTCAGCTTTCGCCTTGCCAGGTTATGAAAACTTGTAGGCAACTTAATCTTTTTTGAGAAGTTCCCACGCCATATCAGCTCCGTTTCTTCGTCCCTGAACGACACTATCATAATATGATACTATCATTGTACGATACGCCACGTCAAGCGAGTATTTCTTGCCATAATGGAAGATGAATAACAGGTATTGAGAACTAAAGGGATAGGATGCCAGCATGAAGACTTCCGTTTGAAACCTCCATAAAGACAACAACGTTAGAATCTGTCGGCTTCTGTGAGCAATAAAAATCCGTTGGTGACCTTCTGCTTCTGCTGAACTCTGCACGTGCGAATAATGTCGAAAGCGGCTTATAACGAACAAGAAAATATCGCTTACGGTATCGCACCCAATGATAACATGAAAGTGGATAGTTGATACCTGCAGCACGAAATAGCTATAATATAGCCAGAATGAAATATGAGATAATTTTGGCGCCTGAAGCCCGTCATGACCTGGAATCCCTAGGTGCTTATGATAGGGCAAGGGTAAAGGACTCGATCGAGAAACATTTGAGGCATACCCCTACGAAGGTCAGTAAAAGCAGGATAAAAAAGCTCAGGGGGTTGAGGCATCCTCAATACAGGTTGAGAGTTGACGATGTCAGGATTTTTTTTGACGTTGAAGATGCAGTGGTCCAAATACTTGCTATAATCCCAAAGCCAAGGACGGCACAGTGGCTGAAAGAAGTGGGGGAGGAAATATGAAAAAAGCAGCTTTGTCAGAAGTCAAAGACGATCTTTCAAAATTTCTACGCATGGCTGAAAAGGAAGAAGTTGTCATAACGCGACATGGCAAACCGGCCGGCGTTCTAATCGGTTTTGAAGACGAAGAAGACTGGTTTGATTACCGTATAGAAAATGATCCTCGTTTTTTGAGAAGGATAGAGCAGGCGCGTCGCAGCATCAGATCTGGAATGGGAACAAAAATAGAAGATATCTGAACAGGTTTTCTTTCATAAAAGGGAGTTCTAAATTGGCAAAAAAGTTGAAAGCTGACAGCAATTTCATTCCATGCCCCGTTGCTGACGGAGATGAATTGTATCCAAATGGTATTTTTGTTTTTAATATCACAAAACTGCTCGAATATATTCGGGAGAACTCTGACGACATGACACTTGAAGAAGTAGGGGTAAGCGATTTTCCTGAAAAGTTTTCGTCACTCAACGAGGCCCATATGAATTCCGTTGATATTTCCCGGCCAGTTATATTGGCAGAAATTGCTCCGGGGCGTTATAACGTGATCGACGGTAACCACAGAATGGAAAAAGCTCGCAGGACGGGAGTAAAAAGCATTCAAGCGTACAAGCTGAATGCTAAGCAGCATATGAGTTTCTTGACTTCTCAAAGAGCTTATCTATCCTATATTGAATATTGGAACAGCAAACTGAAATGATTCCGGCATAAGGACAAAGGACGATAATGTAGAAGCCGGTTCCCAAGGATCGAGCCGGCTGATGTTGATTGTCCAAAGACACCTTCATTCTTAATCGATTATCTGCTTATGCGCATTCCTGTGAGGATCAGACAAGGTCAATTTAACTGTTTCTTTTGGCAGTTAGTGAAAGTCGCTCTTTGGCCGCCAAATGGTTCTTTGCGTGTGGCTGAATTTTCGATTATGGCAGAATATTGGTGGGATTCTTAGGGATTTTTAGGGATTCATTTGGGTGTTAATGCTTTGTCAGATAGAAAAAACCATTTGAGCCTGTGAAGGTGTCTAAAGAACAGCCTTGTCAGCTGATTTGCTGGCCAACAGTAAAACCACAATGGCCGTGTCGTAACAAAAGCCAGCATTTCGTTTGCGCGCGCCGATTCCGTTAAATCAGCTTAACGGAACCGGCACTCACCCGCCTGCATCTCGCCTGTAAACTCAATTTTTTACGGAGGAGAGTGGCTTCTCTAAGCCATCGGCTAAGACGCTTGGGGATTTCGTTCCCCTTAGGCATCCAATGTTTTTCGCTCTCGGGGGAATAATGTGACGATGAACCGGCCCCAGCCAGGCACCTGATCAATATTCGGTTGTCACATAATATCCCCTGCGGCCGGGACAAGGATATCCCTGCTTGTCTTTGTGTTTGTTCAGTTTGGGATCATTAGATTTGTGAGCAAATTTCTTGCCGCAGAACGTACACTCGAAGATATATTTTGTACCTTGTACTGAAGAGGACGTCCTCTCTTTTCTGCCATGCGTAATTCCGACCATCCGCATTGTTGGCGGAGCTGAAATAGGACCTGCAGCGCTCAGCTCCACAGCATACCGTGGAGTGAAGGGCGTTTGTGTGACCTTCGCACCTTGAATCTTGGCTGCCGTGTACGACCTAATTTCCCCGGTAGCATGTTTCACTGCGTAGAGGAGCAAGTTACCGTCGCGTGTACGCCGCAGGGAATAGGGTTCGACAAGGCCATGACCGCCTTGATAGGCTAAATCGACACATAGCCTATTCGCAGCTGCATAACGTATTGTTTCCAATGGTACTTCTGTGTGCCAAGCCTGTGCCATTGCCGGTGGCTGCCATGCTGTATTGATCACTTGCCTCCCAACAGGTATAGCAGCTAGCGCAACCTTTTCGACTGCACGATAAAGCCAATCAAATACCTCGGGAAGTTCCTTCCAGAACTGCTCAAAAGGCGGCAATACAGGCACCTGATGACCCAGCATGTTTTCCCATTCAGACACGAGTTCAGCGCGTTCAGGTTTGCCTTCAAGTATCTCCACGGTAGGCAGCGGTATCCCCTTGAATGCGCACTTTGCTTCGAGTATGCTCAGAATAACTTCGCGTCCTTGTCTTGTGCTATCATGCCGATAAAGATGGATCATGTCATAGAGGTCCCTCGGCCTTAGCCGTTCGCCTAATGCTCTGATCTTTTCGGCAAAGACCTCTTCAAAGCAATAGCATGGGACATGTATGCCGCTTTCCGGCTTGTCAGAGTAAGGATGAAAGACTTGGCGGCTGACAGGGTTCGCTATCAAAACTTCATCGGATGTCAGGTCCAACTTTAAACGGGGCGCGTCACCACCCGGCTGTAAAGGTCCTCTGTATGCAATCCTTCCCTGTACAGTTATCTTGCCACGTGGATTTTTATAAACGTCAAATCTGATCAAATCGCGCGGGATTTCAATGCCTGATGTATCGTAAATCCAGTCGGCTATTTCCTGGAAGGCTTTAACCAGGAAACTTTTATCTTGATGCTCAGCCTCTGTAAGGGTGAAGTCCAGGTCTTCCGAGAAGCGATAGGTTTCAAAGTAACATTTCTTGAGACATGTCCCGCCTTTGAACGCCCAGCTTGCACTGATTTCTGCATGATGTGAAATCCCGGCTAACAACCAGCCGAGCATATAGTCTTTCTCGATAACATTTAAAGAAAGGCCAAACTCCCTTGAGAAGTCCATTATCTCCTGGCGGTTTATCACGTTACCTCTCCCTTCCCCAGCTTTCCGGCACCCAAAGTCTCCAGCGCGTTATCAATCTGTCAGCCTTAAGCGAAGGATCAAGGTTAGTGTTTCCCTTTGTCATCTGAGTTTTGCATTCATTCATGGCGGCTTCCTGGTCAGGAGTGTAGCGTTCTAAGAGAAACCCGAGGCGTTTAAATACAGCGCCGTTGCCAAGTCGTTTTGCATAATCGATCAGAAGCTGAATATTCTTGTTCTCAGACTTCAGGTAGCTCAAGAATATGTCTACAGTCGGCCGTATCCCACCGCCAAGCTTTGGGTCTATCAGCGTGTCGAGGATAGTACGGGTAGGATCAGAGACGGATACTTTTACCTGCCCTTTCCAAACTGGCTTTATTCCAAAAAACGCTTTTTCAGATATCGTGCAGAGCATGAAGCTTGTTCCCTTGATGACAGGAGCGCGATCCCGGGGCTTCTGAGTTGTAAGGACAACGAGTGTGCGGAAGATCTGCTCCGTGAGATCCCAATACTCGGCAGCGCTCCACCCCCCGATATAGCATGGTGAAAATAATCGTTCAGCAATAATCCATGCGTCTTCCAAAGGAACATCGGCTGTACGGGATTCAAGGGCCACGCGCACATACAAGCCCCGCCGCACACGGGAAAGCCAGCCTTTCTTTGCCCATCGGGAAAGCATCTTAGCCGCATCGGCCGAGGTGATTTTCAGAATCCCGGCAGCATCCGTGACCGAGATGGTGCCTTTTGTCTCCCGGAACAGCTCCGAGAGCCGCTTCCTGTCTTCCTTCCCTATGCCTGTCAGAGTATTCATAGTATATTGAAAGAGTACTAGTTCATCTTATAAGTGAATTATAGCATATTAAATATACTAAAGTTAAGTCATGGATACTATACTGAAAGAGTAATACTTCAGCGACTAGATGATTTAATACGCACAGGGTATACTTTAGCTGCCTTCCTCTTGCAGGGAACAATAGTTGCAGCAACGCCCGGCCAGGCCCCTCATTATTATTAAGCTCGCCTTTTGGGAGACAGCATTTCTTATTTGGTAGCATAGTCGCTCTTTAGCCGACAAATGGCACTTTGAAAGTGGTGGATTTTTCAATTATATCGGCATATTGGTTGGATGCGTAGGCAGCAATTTTGGTACTGATTCTTGACGCGATAGATTAAGTCATTGGGGTATTTGAAGGCGTCTAGAGAACGGCCTTGCCGGCGGATTTGATAGCCAATTGTATAACCCAGATAGCCATGTCGCAAAAAGAGGGCAGTATTAGTTTGCAGACATTGGTTCCGCTAATCAGAATTAACGGAACCTCATGCTCGTAAAAAGTAATTCTTCCCGAAACACTCGTCATCCAGCTGCTCGTGCAGAAAAGATAACTTTCGATACCGCGATCTGATGTACACCGACAACTAAGCATAGTTCAATTTATAGTAACAGTGAGGACTTTCGTAAGAAACTATCAGAAGTAACGATAAGGCTGACCTGCGGTGGCAATCACCTTTGCCTGCTGAGGCCCCTCACAATTTGAGTGTTGATGCTAACTACCCGCCACCGCTAACACCTGACATTGATGTAGTCGTACTCACCGGCTATGGCGGCGGGACGTCACCGGGACTGAAGTATTTTCCGCCCGCCTCCTCGATGTAGGCTTCAAGTCGCTTCAAGCACTCGCCGTTCAGTACCTCCGCCACGCTGACGCAGTGCACGCCTTGTGGAGCCGCGTTGCCGAGATTTTGGAAGCTCGCGACGTACAACATCGGATCGGCCGCTTTCTCGATCTCCGACCACATCGCTCCGGGGGCTGCGCCCTCAAAGTAACAAGGCACACCGCCGCGCTTGTCCGCTAGCGGCGTGTATGCTCCGTAATAGTCGTCGTTCGCGCGCTTGAGCCGAAGAAGCAAGTTCGCCGTTGTGAGCGGTCCACCGAGCCCGCCGCGGATGAGTACCCACCCTTGGGCCTTGGCATAGGCGAAGAGCAGCTCGCGCTCGCGGCTCGGGAGTTGACGGGGCCAGACCACAATTGTAGATCCCTGTGTCTCGTCCTGCTCAAACTCGGCGTTCTCAAGGCTAGCGCTCTCCGGATCACCCGGCTTGTAGATATTCACTGAGGCGCCGTACATCGTCAGCGAGATGTAAGCGGCTTGGGCGTCTTCCGGGAATGTCGTATTCGGATCCAGTGCCTCAGTTTCGAAGATCGAAGCAACGTGCGGAATCCGGATGAGTGCGATCCGTCGCGGGTCGACACGGGCACCAAGGTATCCGGCACAGTTGTCCGGCGGCGGTATCGAGGACACATCCGCGCCCGGCGCGAGCGGAGGCCGCGTAAACGTCACCAGCGCGGGGTTGATCTCGGGCGCAAACTGCCAGCCGACCTTCGACTGAAGTGCGGCAAACTCCGGGATCTGGAGAAGGCGTGTGCTGTCCGCCAGCGCCTGACGGTCCAGTCTTGGCGACACGCCGGCGGACGTTGTTCCGTAGAGGTTGTAAACGTCCGGTGTATCGGTCGGCAGGTGACCGATTGTCGGCGGCACCGCGTTGTACTCGGCGCAGTCGAGCGTTTCGCCGGTTTCGTAGTTGACGGCATACACCGACGGAAACGGGGTGTTCGTCGGGCCATTCGAGCCACCCAAGTTGTAATTTGGGAATGCCTGATAGACGCGATAAGCAATCGCAGTCGCCGAGTCTTTGGTGGGAATCGTGCGTCGGTTATCGTCAGGGATGTCGGCGAGCGAAGGAGCGAGAGGCTTGTCCGGCGGGATCTCCTGGAGCAACAGCAGGCGATAGTGCCGGCTGGGGGCGAATACTAGGTTGTGGTCAAAGAACGGATTGGTGCTCCCCACATCCGGACTGATGTCATGGTCGCTCGCGAGCGAGACCGCGATTGCATTCTCACCGTAGATCGTCCATGAGAACCAGGCGGCGTAAGGGAAGTCTGCGTCGATGAGGAAGCCTACCGGCTTCCCACTGGAGGAAATCTGCGGCACGACAACGTACGAGTACGCGCAGCGCGGATCGGCCTGCAGAGGAAACCGAAATGTGTGGATCCACTCGAACGCGTACAAGCAGGGCGCAGGTTGCGTTGGCGGCTGGGTGGCACCGGACGGCGACAGAATGGCCAACGCGAGACAAATCGCCATGACAAAAACAATGCCAAGGTTCACACTTTTCTTAGTCATGACAATTGCTCCAGCCTTTCACGGTTAAGCACGTTCTCTGTCACAATTAGATGGGCACTCTGCTGTTGTCCACCTCTATAGATCAAATAAAAAGCCGAACTCGCCGGTATGTATGTATTTCGGCAGCTCAACCATCACCCGTTGCTTCTTGTCCCCTTCTCACGGAGGGGTTGGCTTTATTGGATAGTTCAATTAATTAATCTGTATCATAAAAAGACGCAATTGTCTAACGACAAATTCTCTTTCGGTTTATAAGATTGGCTTATATCTCTTTCTTGGAAAGTCTGACTAGAGAGTATTAGCCTAACTCATTGCTGCTTGGACCCTTCTGTGCTGACAGTACAATTGAAGGTGTTAG
>JBKQMP010000193.1:0-24569 GCA_052146665.1 Dissulfurispiraceae bacterium | reverse complement strand
AGATTTCCCCCCCTTAAAAAGCCCCCGTGCATCTCTGATAGGCTCTCTCAGTAATGGTCGGATGATGATCTCGCTGCCCTTCTCAAAAATCGCAAGTTTCGTTCCTTTTACAATGCGGTGCCTTTTGCGAATATCAGCAGGGATTACCACCTGGCCTTTTTCGGTAGTAGTAACTATCGTCATCGTAATACCTCCTATCAAAATGTAGTACTATAGTTAAAGTATACCACAATAGCTACATGGTATAACATCGCACAGGGTTAAAAAGCATGTTTCTTATAGTGATCATTTAATAGAGCCTAGATGATGTGGTATAATCTATGCTGTAAAAATGAGGAAAACATGGCCATGAGCAAAAATCAGGGCAGTCTTAAGTTCTATCACGCACGGCCGCGTAATATCGGCCGATAATCTCAATGGTGCCTATGTCATATCGAGCATGGTTTCAATGCATTAACGAACAGTGTCGAGCACAGTATCCGCTCAACTCGATCATTTATCGTTGCAACACCTGCGGTTCACTCCTGGAGGTGCGGCATGACCTCGCGGCACTGGCCAGTCGGGATTCCAGGGCATGGATGAGGCTTTTTGATGAACGTTACAAGACCTCTGAGTGGCCATACGGGTCCGGCGTTTGGGGCAAAAAGGAGTGGGTCCTGCCGGAAATCAGCAATGATAACATCATCTCGCTTTATGAGGGGGGCACCAACCTATTCTGCGCGGAGAGGTTCGGCAGGATGCTTGGCATGGATGACCTCTGGATCAAATTGTGCGGTAACTCGCACAGCGGCTCATTCAAAGACCTTGGTATGACGGTGCTTGTGTCGCAGGTGAAGCAGATGATAAGCGAGGGAGCGCCGATCAAGGCGGTCGCCTGTGCTTCGACCGGTGATACCTCAGCTGCGCTGGCGATTTACTGTGCTGCCGCCGGCATCCAGTCCATCGTATTACTGCCGAAAGGGAAGATCTCCATCGCGCAGCTCATCCAGCCGATCTCTAACGGGGCGTTGGTCTTGTCGCTGGACACCGACTTTGACGGCTGCATGCGTGTTGTGCAGGAAATAACCAGGGACGAGACGATCTACCTGGCCAATTCGATGAACTCTTTGCGGATTGAAGGCCAGAAGACCGTTGGCATCGAGATCGTCCAGCAATTCGACTGGAAGACGCCCGACGTAATCATCATCCCGGGGGGCAATCTTGGGAACGTATCCGCATTGGGCAGTGGCCTCTTAATGATGCACGATCTTGGCATGATTACCACGTTGCCTCGCCTGATAGTTGCTCAGGCCGAGCGCGCCAACCCGCTTTATCGCTCTTATCTGAAGAACTTTGAGACATTCGAGCCGATACAAGCCCAAAAGACACTTGCGAGCGCCATCCAGATCGGCAACCCGGTCAGCGTCGAGAAGGCCATCCGGGTGCTGAGGCAATTCAATGGTATTGTCGAGCAGGCCACAGAACAGGAGCTAGCAGACGCTGCCGCTCTTGGAGACACCACCGGCATGTTGAACTGCCCGCATACCGGCGTGGCATTGGCGGCAATGATCAAATTGCTCAAGGCCGGCAAGATTGACAGGGCCGAGCGTGTAGTGGTCATCTCCACAGCTCACGGGCTGAAGTTCCCTGATTTCAAGGTGTCCTACCACGAAGGAACACTGGAGTTCCCATGCCGCTTCGTCAACCGGCCGATTGAACTGCCGCCTAACGTAGAGGCTGTCAAGGAAGCCCTCGAGCGAGCCTTGCAGAAGAGGGAGGAGACTGATGTCTAAAAAGTCCTCAAAAGCAAGGCAGTGGAAGGCAGCCACTATCGCCATCCATGGCCCGGGCAGAACTCCCAAGGCCCACTATGCGGTGTCCACACCGATTGTGCAGACCTCCAACTTCTACTTCGATTCTACCGCTGAAGTGCTTGAGTTCATGAAGGCCAAGAGCGAGGGCCGCGTGGTGAGAGAGCACGAATACGGCCGCTACGGTAATCCGACCCAACAGGAATGTGAGCGCAAGCTGGCGGCAATCGAAGGCGCTGAGCGCGCGCTGCTGTTCTCCACGGGAATGAGCGCAGTGATCATGACGTTGTTAGCCTACATGCGCAGGGACGGCCACATCATATTCACGAACGACTGTTACCGCCAGACCCGCGATTTTGCGACAACCCTGCTGGCCGAGTTCGGCCTCCAGGTCTCACTGGTGGACCCGACCGCGGAGGCCATCACCGAAGCGATCCAGCCCAACACTAACATAATCTTTACTGAGTCCCCGACCAATCCGTATCTGCGCGTCATGGACCTGCCAGCGGTCGTAAAGGTGGCCAAGGAGCGTCAAGTGATGACCATTATTGATGCGACTCTGGCTACCCCTTATAACATTAAGCCGCTGGATCTGGGCATCGACATCGTGATCCACTCCGCCACCAAGTATCTTGGTGGTCACAATGACCTGTTGGCCGGTGTCGCCCTTGGTAAACACGACCTGTTGAATGACCTCAACCGCATGCAGAGGATGATCGGTGCCACTCCGGGGCCACTAACGTGTTTCCTTCTTGAGCGGGGCTTGAAAACATTCGCGCTACGGATGGAGCACCACAATCGCGCGGGACTCGCCATTGCACAAATGCTGGCATCTCACCCGAAGATCGAGAAGATCTGGTATCCTGGATTGGAGTCGCACCCCGATTACAAAATCGCTATCGAGCAGATGCGCGGCTTTGGCAGCGTGATCACCTTCCTGCTTAAAGGCGGAGATAAAGAGACCCGCAAGTTCATCGATTCGCTGGAACTGTTCCTGATCACTCCTAGCCTTGGTGGCAGCGAAAGCCTGGTGACTCAAATGGCGACGATGTCATTTTTCGATTATCCCGAGGATTACCGCCGCGCAATTGGCATGGTCGATAATCTGGTCCGCCTCGCGTTAGGGCTGGAAGACGTGGATGACCTCATCAGTGACCTGAAGCAGGCCTTGGACAGAATTTGATAAAACATGGTCCTCAGAGTTAAAATTAAACTTTAGCGCAGGACGGACAATCTCGAGCTGGCCACCTCTAATTTCTTCGCACCCTCTGAATAGTTTCCTGACGGCACTACTTCGACCGCAACCCCTTTCATGCTGAAATGAAAGAGATATGAGGCCGCTCATTGCCTTCTGGGCGGAAAGAGGTTTGCTGCCTCAATGAGTGAGTAAGACAGAAGTGACAGAATGCGGGCAGACCGGCAAATCTAATGAGGACGACACATACAGAGACGGGCTGCACACAGACCCTTGGAGTTAGGTCTGTCAGTGTGATCGGGGCAGGAGCGGATGCGTGGTAATTTGGATGTACCACTTTCTTTTTTTGATGAGGTAGAATAAATAAAGGAGTGTGACTCAGACATGCAGTAGCGGCAACCAATCGGTTTCGGGGGCGAAATGCTGTGAGGTTGTTCCCATATACTCTGCATGCGGCGTGGCAGTGACAGTGAAAACACGGCTCGTGCTAAGGAAAGTGCTTAGAACCACCAAATGAACTTGTGAACGTTGAATGATTGAACCTGCCTGACGTAACGCAGTTACAATTTCATGTCTTATGGATGACTACATCGTTTTACAAAAAAAGCTGAGCGAAAAGATAGCCTTGAACATCGCCGAGCATGAACTTCACGGTATCGTCAAGGGAGACCGGACTTATGCCGAGATATATGAGGATGTTAATAAGACTGTTGAGTACACCTCATTGATCCATAAGGATCAATGGCGCAAGAGCGGAGAGCCGTATATATTTCATCCTCTAAACGTCGCGCTCATTGCCGCGGAAAATGGCCTGATTGACAAGGTTTCAATCGACAGCTGTCTTTTGCACGATGTCATAGAAGATGGTGAAATCAGCACGACTGAAATCGCGACAGCATTTGGGGAGGAGGTTGCGGAGACGGTAGAGGGGTTGACGAAGATAAAGGCACATCAGGATGAGTCTTATGATAAGTTCTTTTCACATACGCTTAACAATCCGAGAGTTGCCTACATTAAGATCTGTGACAGACTGCATAATCTTAGGACACTGATCCATCTCAGACACCAGAAGCAGGTGAGGATTGCTCATGAGTCGATGGACATCTATTACAAACTCTGTATAAGGCTATGTCTCACTGACATCGCAAATGAGATAGAGCGTCTGTGCACGCCGATCCTTTGTCCGGAGAAATATGTTGCATATGAACGGAGACTCAAACAAATTCAGGAAGAAGCAACCCAGATCATAGACGCTTTTAAAATGAATATCCTCGAGAAGTGCTACGAAACTGATGTGAAGATAAAGAAGATCAGGGTTCAATGGAAGCCTTTCCTCGACGCAAGCGATTACAATTTCATGCATAGCGCCAACGTCTTACTGCTCAAACTCGTGGTGGACACTGTTGAGAGCGCCTATAGAATGCTCTGGCTCATCAACAGCACTTACAAGGTCGCCGGTAATATCGAGGACAATATATCTGTCCCCAAGTTTAACAACTTCAGGGGCATTAACTATCCCGTGGTGGTGGCAGGCGTCAAGATCCCGCTGCTCATTACGACCAATAGCTTCAATGAATTTAACAGAAAGGGCATTCTCGTGTACGGCAGTTTTAGCAACGACACAACGATCAATAGAAGATTCATGGAACACCTTCAGGAATATTTGATGGATGAAAGTAATTTCATGGATGTAAAGACTTTAATCTCCTTTATGGAAAAAGATGACATACAGGTCTACGCAAAGGACGGTAAGACTATCATCGATCTTAAAAAAGGCTCCACAGTCCTCGACTTCGCTTTCAAGATACATTCGGATTTAGGATTACGCGCGGATTACGGGGTTGTCGACGGCGTCAGGGTCGGATTGGGGTTCGAGTTGAATAACGGCAATGTCGTGCACGTTTATACAAAAGATACGGTTACCGCCACGGAGGAGTTTCTCAAAAAGTGCGTCACGCCAAAGGCACAGAGGATACTGAAAAAGCACTTTGAGAACGCTCATGTCGAGGGTCTCTTCAATATTGCCAAGGCCTACATTGAGGAAACTCTCTTTGCTCTTCATATAGAAGCGGATGAGTTCTGGAGAAAGTTTCATGAGTTATGCCCCACTGAACGGGAATTCACGGAGAAGGTCGTGGGGATACTCCATTCTGTTCCCGAAACCGAAAAACTGTTAATTGGGCTTCATCTGATTGACAAAGAGCAGATTTTCAACTTACATAAAAAAGAGGGGTCATATCTGAAGGTGTGGAACATGTTTTTATCACGGCGGAAAGGACTTCCCATTGAACTGGATTTCCTGGATGATAATTACCTGGCCTGTCCCTTCTGCGTGCCCACGTTGAATAATTCGCCTCACAAAGGCATTCTTGAGGACTCGAGGTTTATCGTACATACCAGCAACTGCAAGAAGACCAGCGATGTTCATGAGGAAAGATTTTTCCCTGTGGACCTAAGGAAAAACAAGCCAATAGAAAGCATGATTTATATGAGAATAGAAACGGACGATGTTTCCGGGATCACCCATGCAATATCCTCGGTGTTGAAGAACGTTAATCTGGAGATATTTAATGTGGAAAATGACCGTACGAAGGCTCTTTACAGGTTAGCCTATCATCAGAAAGCCCCCCAGACGGTCTCTTCCTACCTTGAACAGCTTCACAAAATTCAGGAAGTCAGGAGCATTCTGATAAGCACAAGAAATGTCTTTGGGATGCAAGCCGCCTAGCCTTTGCCGATAGAATGCTTCTTAATGTCCTCGCTTTTGATCATGACTCCCTGACAACTCGAATCAGCCTGCCATCTAGAGTTGGGATTCTGTATAATATTTGCCATGAGTATTGAGTGAAAGGACAAAGTTATCGTGATGGTACCGCAGACTGAAATTCAGCAGAGACTGCAGAATCTCCAGGGAAGGCTAGGAGAGGCTGGGATCGATGGCGCGCTTTTCGTCTTTCCCGTTGATGTTTATTATTTCTCCGGCTCCCGCCAGAACGCTGCCCTTTGGGTACCGGCAGAGCGCGCTCCAACTCTTCTGGTGAAAAAGAGTTATTTGCGCGCGGTTAAGGAGAGCGGCGTTGAGGATGTGCGCCATTTCACATCGAGCAAGGAGCTCGCGGCCTTCTTCGGTAAGGACGTCAGAAAGATAGGGCTCACTCTGGATGTGCTGCCGGTCCAGCATTATTGGCTCTACGCGGGGCTTGGGAGAGGTTGGGAGATTGTCGACATATCGTCACTGAACCGTGAGCTCCGGTCTGTTAAATCACCTTGGGAGTTGGATCGGATGAGGATAAGCGGCAGGAAAGTGTGTGATGTTTTCGCACAGATCCCCGGGGTACTCAGACCAGGGATGAGGGAGATTGACCTTGCGGCGGAGTTCGAATACAGATTAAGAAAGTCCGGCAGCGAGGGGCGCGTGCGCATACGCGCTTTTAACCAGGAGATAATCGGGCTAGTCGCTGCGGGTGAGAACGCCGCAATCCCTGGCTGCTTCGATGGCGCCATTACGGGCAAGGGTCTGTCAAGCGCTGCTCCTTATGGACCTTCTAGGGACCCCATCAGGGACGGTGTTCCGATCGTCATCGATTACGCGGGCATATTTGAGGGCTACATTGTCGATATGACGCGTGTCTTTGCCTTTGGCGATATTGATGCGGAACTGAAGAGGGCCTTCGATGTTTCCCTCAGGATCCAAGCATGGCTTACGGAGAACCTCAGGCCTGGCAGGATATGCGCGGAGCTTTTTGAGGGAGCGACGAGGATCGCGGAGGCGGAGGGATTAGGGGACAAGTTTATGGGATATCCGGGTGAACAGGCGAAGTTCGTGGGCCACGGAGTTGGCCTCGAACTGGATGAATTTCCTGTCCTTGCCAAGAAGGTCAATTCGCCGCTTCTGTCCGGGCAGACCCTGGCCATTGAGCCCAAGTTTGTCTTCCCGGGGAAGGGCGCTATAGGTATCGAGAATACCTGCGCTGTCAAACAAGAGCTCTTCGAGATGATTACCGACCTGTCAGATGATATCGTATATTTGTAAAGAAAATTAAGGGTTAACCCTGTTAGAGACTGTTTTCCCTCTGAAGAGTCAGAATACCCACTTTGGTAAACAATGCCGACAGCAGTCTGCTAATTCGTCGGGCGTTCCCCTTCGTATATGCTCACCTCCTACTGAATGTGGAGGTTATTATTATTTAGGTGTCAATAGTTATTGACTTTCAGGAAAGGAGGGCAGGGCTTATTGTTCCATTTCTGTCATTTGAGTTCGGCAAAAGGCATTTTTTCGAGGAGGACAATCACCTTCGCTGCTGCCTCACCAAGCTTATGTGTCTCAGCCATCGTGGCATTGTCAAATTTCACCTCTTTGTGCATCTTTTTCATCGCCTCACCTTGGACTATATCCTTTAATAACCAGCGGGCTTCTGTCATCATCATCTGCCCCTCCCCAATCGCAAATTTGTCGACAGGCCTGCTCATGCTCATCTGTCCGAGGATAACCATGTTAGAACCCTGAGCCGCCATACTCAGGGCATGATTGATGATAAGATCCATATGGTGCATCGTCATGACCTCAGAGCCCATTGCCCTTTCGGCACTCATCTTTTGGAGCATATCTGTTACCTTCATCATGGCCTCGCCCAGTTCGTGAGTGTATCTCATGAGAGGGTCGTTTACGTGGCCAGTCTTATGAAGCTCCTCCATCTGGGGTCCACTCATGAAATGTTCAATTATCTCTTTTCCCGTTCTGATCATTTGACGGCCATACTCTGAGGTCATGGGGTCGACAGGCGGGGCCATCTTCATCGCAGAAAGCATCACCATATCAAAGCCCTCCGCCACCATCCAAAGACCGTGGTTCATCAACGTGTTCATGTGGCTCAGTTCCATGGAAGCTCCCTCACCATGAACGTGTTTCATTTCCTCGGCATAAACATGACGGCAAAACCAGAAAGAGAGAGCGAACATTAACGCCACCACGGAAAAGACAACCCTCACTGTGTATCTCATCGCGATATCTCCTTTTACGAACGAAATTAATGTTTAACGGTGAGGCTGATAAGGTGTCGAAAGGTAGAAGACTTCGTTCATATCTTGCGCCTTATCGCCGTGGATAACATTCTGCTTTCCATGACAATCTCATTTTTTTAACTGTATTGTCAATAGGTCTGATTTCAAGGTAGCTCCTGCCAGTTTCAAATGTCTATCCTCAAAAAAGCATGTTCTGAAAGGAGTGTTTATAATCAGGCGGATCCTCCAGCAGGACTTCCTCCAAGAGATCACCGCAGGGCTTCTTTAGGGCAGGGCTATGGCCGACCAGGTGAGTACCTCAAGCCGATGGCTAGCGATTCGTTGCTGATTAAAAAAAGAGTCTTGTAACTCTTGGGGAAAATGCACCTTTACTAACTATGATTTCACCCCTTAGGTTTGAGTGCCTTTACATACGCAGAAAAAACCATCTTCTCGACCCCTTCGCCGAAGTTCCAGCTTCTTATGATCTCGTCGCTGTTGTCCTTATCCTGAATGACAATGGAAGTGAAACCCTTCGTTGAAAGGATCTTTTTCAGTTCCTCCACGGGAACCGCCCCTGTAATTCAACCGCTATAGGCGTTTTCATTGTTCTTTATTTCTTCTGAAAAGTCACCTTTCTTTAACACATCAGAAATCGCGAGTCTGCCTCCCGGTCTCAGTACTCTGAATGCTTCATTGAAAACGGCCTGCTTGTCAGGAGAAAGGTTAACCACACAGTTGGAAATGATTACATCGACTGAAGACTCATCCAAAGGCAGAGATTCTATCTCCCCATGTCTGAACTCCACATTTTTCATCCCAAGTTTTTCTGCATTAGCGGTTGCTTTTGCCACCATCTCCAGTGTCATGTCAACACCAATCACACGACCTGTCTTGCCCACTTTCATCGATGACAGGAAAGCGTCAAACCCCGCGCCGCTTCCAAGGTCGAGAACAGTCTCTCCTTCCACAAGCTCGGCAATTGCGTGAGGATTTCCGCAGCCGAGACCGAGATTAGCCTCGCCAAGGCCAACTTTTAATTCCTCTTCGGTATACCCGAGCATCTTTCCCGTCTCCAGAAGGCTCACAGTATTGATCTCGGGAGCACAGCAACTCGCGGAAGAAAGGCAGGATGGTCCGCCTTTTGCTACCGCAGAGTAGCTTTTCACCACAAGGTTTTTGATCTTTACACTTTTTGGATCCATCTTCTAGTCAGGTATGATTAGAGCACATTGAATAGCTTTAATTATACAATAGACGACCAGATTGTTGACAGTCAGTGCACCGCTATCAGTGTACTAAAAGAAGATAGTCTGAGATTTGCAATGCTCAGAAGATGATGCTTATTAAGAAATCCTCGTCGAAAACGATCCAAAAGAAGCAGAAGGTTATTCTCAACGATAGGCGCCAACTGCATTGATGCCCATGTAGCAAGCTCTTTGAGTATCAACGCAGGAGTTTTGTCTTGAAACAACGGCCTCGATGTTAGATCTATGAGCACACACCCACATAAGAGGAAAATGATTGTGGTATCATAATTAAAGTATCGCTAAAATAAATGATAGTAAGGACTTGTTTCTCTCGTGAATCAGCAGGGCAAAGACTTGGCGCCAAGGGCTGTGAGTAAAAGAACCGCATGAGCTACCCTATGCTTTCCCGGGGAATTTTACCAACCGTCGCCCAGAACAAGAAAAAGCTCACCAGAGTCCTGGAAGTGCTTGGCAAGAGTTTGGAAATACGCCATGTTCACCTGATAATACCAACCCTGAGTTCACTGTCAGTAGGGTGCTCTTTCACCGTCTTTGACGCGGGTCATGATGCCTTTTTATATCGTGGTGAAAAGCTCTTCGGGCACGAGGCCATGTCCGCATGGCGAGAGTGGTGCAACTGAAGGGTGAAAGAATGTCGGCTGTGCTTATCCGGCCTGCACAAATATTTGAACCATTTGCTGCTTTCGATGTCTATAAGGGGAGATGCCGAGAACTTCTCGCTTGAGACCACACGCATGGTGAGTTGTCGTCATCGTGAAAGAAAATATTGCGCAGCATCTATTTGATAAATATAAGGCCTGGACAAAACTCGGAGAAGGAGAGAATCTCGTGAACGCTGATTTACTGATGGAGGATTTAAGGGCAGCATGAAGAGGATCGCTTTGGATTTGAACAAATGCAGTATTGCCAGATCCCTTGCAATTGCCGTGCAAGAGATGTGTTCATGCAACGATCTTGATGATGCAAGGGGTAGTGGCGTAGGCCAGCGATTCGTCGAGCACGATTAAGTCACCCGAGTAGAAATATTCCAATGAAGGACAAGCCTCTATCTGACCGAAGATCAGGGCACAAAGTCCGGCCGGGTAGAGAGGCAAGTGACCAGAAGCGTTGTGAATATTGAAAAGAAATGAGGCTCAGGATAGGAGAAGCGAAGGAAAGCCTCTTGCGGGAATTCAGGTGGGCTGCGGACACGCGATGCGCGGAGATTCTAACTGAACAAAACATGAGGAAGTGCGTAGAACTACTGGAAGAACAACATGAGGAGTTAAGGCACAATGATATGCCCCCGGGCCAGACAGGCTTGCATTGGAGGGGGGGCTTTTTGGAGAATGATACGGATTTCAAGGGGATCTCTTCCCTGTGGTTGTGCAGGATCGGGGAAAATGTGGTCTCTCCCGGACGTTCTCATTGGATGTAAAAGATGATGGGGCAGAGGCGTTAAGTCGGTAAACTGGAGGGGTAAAGATGCGGCGAAGGGTTGGAATCACTTTGCTCATAATAGTCGGGCTGGCTATGATCGTCGGCGGCAGCGTGTGGTGGTTCCGGTCCAAAGGGAAGGATGGAGTGACGTTCCGAACGGCCCCGTTGAAACGGGGCGATCTAGTGGCAACTATCGGCGCAACGGGCACCGTCGAGCCAGAGAAAGTGGTGGACATAGGTACTCAAGTCGCAGGGATCATCAAGACCTTTGGCACGGACAAACACGGGAAGGAGATCGACTACGGCTCGGCTGTGGAGGCAGGCACGGTTCTGGCAAAAATTGACGATTCACTTTACGCTGCCACTGTAGAGAGTGCGAGAGCCCTCTACCAGCAGGCTAAGGCAAACAAGATCAGTGCGGATGCAAATGTGCTCCAGATGAAAGCCAAGTTGCTTCAGACAAGTCAAGACTGGGATCGGGCGCAGAAACTCGGCCCTTCCGATGCGTTAGCGCAGAGCGCTTACGACCAATACAAAGCCAATTTTGAAGTTGCCAAGGCGAACATGGCTGCGACTGAGGCCGCGGTAGAGCAGGCGAAGGCAGCGGTCGCGCAAAGTAAGGCTAGCCTGGACACCGCTCAGATCAATCTCGGTTACTGTACAGTCAAGTCGCCGGTCAAGGGTGTGATTATTGACCGGCGTGTTAACATTGGCCAGACCGTCGTGTCCAGCCTGAGTGCACCGAGTTTGTTCCTCATCGCGAAAGACCTTAAGCGCATTCAGGTTTGGGTGCAGGTCAACGAGGCCGACATCGGCAGCATATCCAGAGGCCAGCCAGTGGCCTTTACCGTAGACGCGTATCCCGACCTCTCATTTGAAGGCGAAGTCGGCAAAATTCGGCTCAACGCGACAATGACGCAGAATGTTGTCACGTATACCGTCGAGGTGGACACAAACAATGACGAGGGCAAATTGTTGCCCTATCTGACAGCCAATGCGAGTTTTAAGACGGGCTCTCGACAGAACGTGCTGATGGTCCCTAACTCGGCACTGCGCTGGTCACCGAGGCCCGATCAAATAGCGCCGGAAGCTCGTCAAAAGCCGCACTCTCATGTGGAAGCAGCGAAACGAGATAGTGGCTGCGGCCATGATGCCGGTGGGGGGATACAACAGCGCGGGACAATATGGGTTGAGCAAGGCAAATATGTGAGGCCTATCCACGTGAAGATCGGATTGACAGACGGCCAATTTACGGAGGTCGAAGGCAAAGATTTGACAGAGGGCATGCTCGCAGTTGTCGGAGAGGGAGGGCGTGAAACTACGTCAGGATCGAGCACTGAGCGTAGTCCGCTTATGCCCCAACCATTTGGTCGGGGTGGCCGCCCAACTCAAGGCAGTCCGGAAAATCCTAGCCCTGCTCCAGGTAGTGAACGCTCACGTTAGCGGAGGAGTGGCAACACAATGGATCTGATCACAGTGCGAGTCATTCATAAGACCTACTATCTCGGTGAGGTTGAGGTGCCGGTACTCAAAGGCGTATCGCTGAACGTTGTCCAAGGGGAATTCGTAGCGCTAATGGGGAGCAGCGGCTCCGGGAAGAGCACGCTCATGCACATCTTGGGATGCCTGGATAACCCGACTTCGGGGGAGCTCTGGCTGGAGGGTCATGAGATTTCGAGGTTCACCGCCAAAGAAAGGGCCCGTTTGCGAAACCGCTTTATTGGCTTCGTTTTTCAAAGTTTTAACCTGCTGCCGCGCACGACGGCCTTGGAGAACGTCATGATGCCGCTGACTTACACCAAGGAGAGCCTAAGTGAGCATCAAAAGAAAGAGCGCGCAGCCGAGTTGCTTCAGAAGGTCGGGTTGGGAGATCGTGTTGATCACCAGCAGTCTCAACTGTCCGGTGGTGAACAACAGCGTGTGGCTATCGCCCGGTCACTCGTCAACCATCCACGGATACTCCTTGCCGACGAGCCCACCGGTAATCTGGATTCACGCACCAGTGACGAGATCCTCCAGATGTTTCGGCTGCTCAACAGCGTAGATGGTATCACCATCATCCTCGTCACCCACGATCCCGTCGTAGCTCGATTCGCTCAGCGGACCATTCTCATCAAAGACGGCCTCCTCCAAGATAGCACAGGTTTGCCTGAATGCGGAGGTACTGCATGAAATCATATGATACCCTGAAAACGGCTGTAAGTGCGCTTCGGCGTAACGTCCTTCGCACCATGCTCACCATGCTGGGCATTGTTATTGGCGTCGGAGCCGTGATCACGATGATGGAGATCGGCAAAGGCGCGACGATCGCTATCCAGCGTACCATGGCCAGCATCGGCGCCAATACACTGGTGATAATCCCCGGTGCGGCTAACACCGGGGGCATCAACTATGGGGCCGGTACTATGCTGACGTTAACGCCGCAGGATGCCGATGCTATTACCAAAGAATGCCCCTCCGTCAGTAGTGTGGCTCCTATAGTGAGGGCCCGTACGCAGGTGGTCTACGGCAACCGCAACTGGGTTCCTACATATATCTACGGGACCACACCATCTTTCCTGGTGGTGCGCGAATGGACCGATCTGGAGGAGGGCGAGCCATTCACCGAGCATGACGTTCGCAACTCCAGCAAGGTTTGCCTAGTAGGCCAAACAATTGTGAAGGAGTTATTCGGAGGACGGTCGCCTATCGGCAAGGAGGTCCGTATCCGGAGTGTGGCCTTTAAGGTCGTCGGCGTGTTGCGGCCAAAAGGCGCTAACCTGATGGGCCTGGACCAGGACGATATCCTGTTAGCTCCGTGGACGACGATCAAGTATCGCGTGGTCGCTTCATCCCTTGGCGGCGCTAGCCAGAGTGGTAATGCGGCCGATAGCAACCTTTATCCCGTTACCACGCTGACTCCTTACCCGGTTCCGTCGGATACTGAACTGGCTGATATGCCGAAGCCTATCCGATTCACCACTGTAGACCAGATTCTGACCGCCGCGGAGTCGAGCAGTGAGATCCCTTCCGCTATTCAGCAGATCACCACCTTGTTGCGGGAACGTCATCACCGTCGTGGCGCCGACCCGAATGATTTCAATGTTCGCGATATGACCGAGATTACGAAGGCGATGAGCTCAACAACAGAGATGATCACCAAACTGCTTTTGTGTGTCGCGATGATATCCCTGGTAGTCGGCGGCGTTGGCATCATGAACATCATGCTCGTCTCGGTCACGGAACGAACGCGTGAGATCGGTCTGCGCATGGCGGTGGGCGCTGAGCCTGGCGATATCCTTCGACAGTTTTTGAGCGAGGCGGTTGTTCTGTGCCTGCTTGGTGGTACGATGGGCATTATACTGGGTCGCAGCAGTTCGTATATCATAACAAAGGTCTTGCACTGGCCAACGGCTGCTTCAGTGGGTGCTATTATCACTGCTGTGGTCGTAGCGGCGAGCGTGGGTGTTATCTTCGGTTTCTATCCGGCGTGGAAGGCGTCGCGGCTCAATCCCATCGAGGCGCTTCGGTATGAGTGAGGCGTAAGGCATGAATATAAACGGACTACGGATGTCAGCTCTAGTCCTTGGTGTGACGGTTATTTTTGTTGTACTGGGCGTCAGCGGATGCATGGTGGGTCCGAATTATCATCCTCCACAGACGACAGCCCCCGCCGAATGGGCGGGCGTCTCGAAGACGCCGACAGACCAACCGGCTGTGGCCACTGAGCAGCCCTCAGACCTTACTCAGTGGTGGCAGCAGTTCAATGACCCAACATTGACCAAGCTGGTGCAGGAAGCCCTGGATGCCAATCTTGACATGCAAATTGCCCAAGCGAACTTGCGCGCTACCCGCGCCATGCGAGACGTGGCCATCGGGGGCTTGTGGCCATCATTCACGGCCGTCGGCGCTCATCAGCTATTGCATAAGGTAGGCAGCGAGGGTGAAGGGCAAAGTCTTTATCAGGCAGGACTGGACGCCGTGTGGGAGCTGGACTTCTTTGGCAATCGGCGTCGCAATGTCGAAGCCGCCACCGCCACCGTTCAGGCCGGACTTGAGGGCACCCGAGCCACTCAGGTTACCCTCGTGGCGGAAGTTGCGCTCGACTACATCCAACTCCGCGGTTACCAGCAGGAGATCGTGATCGCGCGAAATAATCTCAAAGCCCAGCAGGCGACAGCCGACATCACGCGCAAACTATTCAACGTGGGCTTCTCCAGCGGGTTGGACGTCGCTAACGCCGATTCAACTGTCGCAACGACCGAGTCCCAGATCCCTGGCTTTGAAATTTCCGCGCAACAATCTGTCTACGCGTTAAGTATACTCTTGGCGCGGCCGCCTGCCGATTTGCTGGAGCAATTGTCGCCCTTTGGCAGCCTGCCCAGCGTACCGCGTCAAGTGCCGGTCGGCCTGCCCTCATACTTGCTGCGGCGCCGGCCAGACATTCGACAATCTGAGGCGCAACTGCACGCCGCTACAGCCCAAATAGGAGTTGCTGTGTCCGACTTCTTTCCGACGTTCTCACTTACCGGCGTGATGAACTGGAACAGCAACTTACTGCATACGTGGTGGACTCAAGCCAGCAGCTCGTATTTTTTCGGGCCAACGGTCAGTTGGCCGATTTTCCAGGGCGGCGCCATTGCGGCGAACGTGCGTTTGCAAGAGGCGCTGCGCGACCAGGCGTACCTCTCGTATCAAAAGACAGTCCTGGGAGCGTTTCAGGACGTCGAGAATGCTCTTATTGCGTTCGGCAAGGAACAGGAGCGCCGCAAGGCGCTGTATGACGCTGTTATCGCTAACCGCAAAGCCGTAGACTTATCATTACAGCTTTACACTGCGGGCCAGACCGATTTTTTGAACGTTGCCACCGCGCAGCGATCACTTTACGCCTCAGAAGACTCTTTGGTCCAGAGCGACAGCAATATAGCAACCGATCTTGTGGCCCTCTACAAAGCCCTGGGCGGAGGCTGGGAATGCGTATCGTTACCGTGTACGAGTCCCGACTTTCGACCCGGTGAGTGCTGCTCTGGAGACCAAACTCAATAACAAGTAATTAATAGCATCTCGCTGGCGTCACCTGAGTTATATGTGGAGTCCGGAGAAACGACCGCGGTGCAAAAAAGCAGCGATTAAGCGTTTTTTTTGTAAGTTAGATGACTGTAGTGACGGCGTATTTAAGGAAATCGTTTGCTATTTAGCTTCAAATGAATAACTGCAGAAACCTTCTTTAGACGATTCATCATGGAATATGATCATTCAGTATAACTCATACTCGAGGAGCCTGCACTCTATCGCGCCGTTAAAGAATTGCATTCGTTGTTTTGCCCTTAACCCTACCTTCTTCGCCAGGTCAAGATTTCCGGTGAAGATGTATCCTGTGTATCCCGTACACTTCTGCTTAAAGAAATCGCCGATGCCCTTGTACACGCTCTCAAGCTCCCTGACCTTCCCCATCCTTTCTCCGTATGCAGGGTTGAGCATTACCGTTGCCCCACTCTCGGGACCTCCGCTAGCCGGAATAGGGGTCTCGGAATAATCACAGACGGCGAATTCAATCAGGTGCTCCACTCCGGCAGTAGCCGCATTTTTCCTCGCTGCCTCTACAGCCTCTCTCCTGACATCGGTGGCAATGATCCTGCAATTCAGTTGTTTGCGGGCATCCTTCCTTGCTTGCACTCGCATATCTTGCCACAGGGCTTCCTCAAACCCTATCAGATGCTTGAACCCGTAGTTAGTCCGTAAACTACCAGGCGCCCTGTTAAGAGCCATTAGCGCCGCTTCTATGGCGAGCGTACCACTTCCGCACATAGGATTGATAAAATGGTCGCTGCCGCTCCAGACTGATGCCTTAATAAGAGCGGCCGCAAGTGTTTCCTGCAACGGTGCCTTCAACGGGATCTTTCTGTACCCACGCCGGCAGAGGGCTTCCCCTGATGTATCCAAATAAATGGAAAGGTCCTCGTCCTTCCAGTAAATGTTTACCACGGCTCTGTCCTGGGCTGGTCCTGAATCAGGCCGCTGTCCGCATTTTTCCCTGATCCTGTCGACGACGGCATCCTTGCACTTTACGTTTGCATAGCGTGAATCTTTGATGCTTGGATTATCCACGCTCGAAGTAACAGAGACATATCCGTCCGAAGGTATATACTTCTCCCATGCTATCTCCGAGACCGCGTGATAAAGGGCATCAGCATTTTGCGCGGTCACCTGCTTAAGAAGAAAGAGGACGCGATGCGCTGTGCGGAGTTTAAGATTAAGTCGGAGCGTATTATCCATTGTCCCTTCGGTTTCTATGCCTGCAATGGTTTCAGAGAGCACGGGGAAGCCTAGCAGCAGGACTTCTTCCCTCAGATAAGGCGTGATACCTTTTGCGCAGGTAATCAGAATTTTACTTCTTTGCCCGTTTCTAGCTTCTTCTCTTAGTGGATCCATCTTTACGAGCGGTGTGTGAGATGATAAAATTCTCAGGCTTCAAGGCAGGGTCCTTCTCAAGTTCCTCAACAAAGACAGATATTGCCTTTCGCATAAAGGTAGAGAAGTTTATGCCCCTGGGTAATGCAAGAATCCTCTGACGTGTATCTTCGTCGATTGTCGCTGTGTACTTTGCCATATACTACTCCTTGAACTTTAAATTTGAGGGCCAAGCAAAATATGAAGATCATTGCAAATCGAGACAACTCACTTCGCTTGCAGCCAAAAACAACTTTGAGAGCTGTTTTTACGCTTAGTAATTGATCTGCTCCTATCATTCCTTTATGTTCGACAAGGCTCTTCTCATCTACGGAACGGACCTGAAAAAGATCTATGACGGATTTCTTCCCAAGACCATTCTCGTGCCCTGGCATTAGAGTCGCCATCCAGGGCACATCCTTGAATTTATCCTTGTAGTCGGAAATTGAAGCTATGATTTTTAGTGGCAGAACGCCAACCGCATCGTCATTTACGATTAGGCAAGGACGGCATTTTTGAATTTCAGCCCCGATCGTCTGGTCAAGGTTAACGATCCAGATCTCTCCCCGTCTCATTTAAAATCCTCGCCGTCAAGAGATGTAAGGGTGACGAGGTCCGTGTTCTCCCGGTATTCATCGACCATAGAACGGGCTATTTTCTCAAATTGCCTTTTCTGTTGAGATTCCCAGTAGGAGTCGAATGCTTGAGTAATTAGCTCAGACTGAGACAGATCGAGTTCTGTGGCAAGGCTCTTGATGGCCCTGGAATAACCGTGCGGCAATAAAACAGTTATCCGGTCATGCTGCCTTGAAGTTGTCGCCATAGAAAGCCTCCTTTCTTAGTGCCTGATATGTCTATATTGACACATATCTGTATAAAAAATAATATGCATAATGATAAGCGGCAGGTTATGACAAAAAGAGTTTAGCAAGGGAGACTTGTAACGCAGTAGGCTGCTAGGTTGTCTTCAATGCCAGTCTTTGCCCTGCCGTTAATTATCTGTTTTTGAGGCGTAGTAGCTGCTCTGCATTAGGGTCATAACAGGACATCTCACCGCGATCCCTTTCCCCATCCTTGATCTGCCATGGCAAAGAACGGCGCGTGATTTGAGGTAAATACCGGCGGGTCATTCCTAAGGATCTTGGCGACCGCTGGATGTCTTTTGAACTCACGCTCCAGAAACAACCGAACGCTTTTCCTGTCCCATCCGGCCGGATGAGAAAAGCCCGTATACAGAGAAAGGTCGCCATCCGAGAACTCCTTGACTTGTAGTCCCGAGAAGGTCTTGCCGAAGATGGGCATATTGAATATTGCCAGGTTAAGAAAGTCAATGCTGTCGCTGTGACGGATGGTAAAGTCGAGGGTCCTCCTTGCGGATGCCTCAGTTTCCGCCGGCGTGCCGAAGATCAAATATGCGTAGGCGGCTATTCCCGCCTTTCTGAGGTTTCTTAAGACTGATGAAGCTGTTTCCACATTGCTGCCTTTTTCGAGGGTATCGAGTACCCGCTGATCGCCGGATTCGATGCCGAGCTTGAGCATGACACACCCCGCGGCTTTCAGGGCATTGCAAAAATCGGGATCTGACAGAAGGGTACTGACTCGAGCAAATCCATACCAGGGGACCCCTGGACTGTTCTTTGCGATGGCTTCCAGAAGTTTCGGGCTTACGGCGTTGTCCAGAAGATGGATGAGCACCGGTTGGGTCTTTTCTGTAAGAACTTTCAGATCGGAAATAACATTCTTCACCGGAATGGCCGCATAAGGATTGCCCTCGGCTTTTTCAGGACAGAAGGTGCAGTTAGCCCAATAACATCCGGAGGACGCAGAGTATGGCAGGACAAACCCCGGGGAAAGGTAACAATGCGTGGGCAATGCCAGATAATCGGGCGTTGGCAAATTTTCTTCCGTCCTCTTTAGTCCTAAAAGAGAAAGGAGCTGATGCTCGCCGGGCCCTGCGATGAGATCATCTACAAGTCCATTAAATGGATCATTCCAGCCGGGATTCCTCAACCATGATGTGACAAGGCCGCCTCCCAGAATGACTTTTATCCCCGGGAACTCACGGCGTATGAAACCGATCATGGAAAAGGTGCCTAATGCTTGACTCAGATAGTTTAGGGAGATGCCGACTGTCAAGGGCACCTTCTTACTGAACAGCCCCTCGAGTCTTGATCGAAAGAACGGATAAAAGGGATTCATTTCAGGCTGCTCTGCGGCTCTCAGGAGGTCCCTGCTCCTGAGGGGGGAGAGCCCCTTATGCTCATAGTTTGCCAACCCAATTGAAATTCCTGGCGCGGACGCTTTGGCGAGGAGCCTGCTTAAATCGTTTATCGTTCTCTTATAACGGTCCAGCTGACTATAAAGGATCGGGTCTCTTATGAGAGAGAGGTTGTGGCCACGATCTTTGACGGCCCTCCTTGTCCAGACATCTGTTGCCTTCTCAGGCGGGATTTGCATCCCCAGGATATGGAGGAGCCCTTCCACATTGGCATCCAGGAGGCGATGTTCTACGCCGACGCTTTTGAGGAGACCGGAGAGTCTGGCGATGCCCGCTGGTGGTTCGGAGGGTTTTGCCACAGGGGGCTGAATGAGTAGTATCAATTGTCTCTCACCGCGTAACTGTGAAGAACATGTCGTTTACGACGGCCCTCATAAGCGGGTTCCCTTTTCCCTTAATTTTAAAATCAATGAAAGAGGATCCGCACAGATAATTTTTCTGTCAGTGGATATTCACGATAATAACGATTGTGGTTGTATTGTCTGATAAATGTTCTCCGATAAGCCCATGGATCGAAATCAATTAGCGTAGGTATGGCACAAGTCCTCAATAAAGGCTTCAAGCTCATCTGGTTTGGGCAGAATATCAGGCAATGTAACGCCTTGAAGCATACAAGCTTGAATTATCTTCTTGAGCAGGTTTATAGCGCCGTAATTGATCACCTCCGCAGGAAATGAATCCTGAGCGTTTTCGATAAGTAAGAGTTCTGTATACCACATGTCCTCGGTTGGTGCGGTCCCGGCGCAGTAATTCCCCCGGAGAGCCTTCGGCGTTGCTCCTCTGGATAACGCCAGAGACCGCACATCATGATTTACAAGTTGAAGGCCTCTCAACGCGGGGTTTGAAGCCAGGCCATGCCGCCCCTTCGTAAGGGGAAGAAAACGGCCTAAATTGACACCGGAGCAATACACCATAGCGCCTTTTCCCCCAGGTTGATAAGGTTTTATTATAAAATACATAAAATTATTTATGTATTCATGGGATTGTTTAGCTACTTCGTTATTTAATTCGATCATGACTGTCACCTCTGTCTTTTTTTTTTAGAAACGTTTTGCTATCAAAAAAAATTACCTAGATCAAAGTTCATGAGCTACCTGTCTCAGAACGTGAATCTGTCTATTGACTCAATGCTTCAGAAGCTCAATCAAGTAGCATTGAATTTTGACTGTGATACCGGAAAAGGCCGAAGGATGAGGATGGCGGTGAACAAAGCCATGCTATCGCGGGCGATTCGGAAGGTTTGACGATCTTGAGGTCGAGCTGCTAATCTGCCGAATATCCGAGGCATCGCCGCGAGAAAAAGAATTGTTTTCGGCATCCTCACCCTCTGGTCAAATGTCTGTATTTGATCCGGTGGGGCAGGTCAGCGGCAGCCCCAAGACGAACCTTTTTTTCGCCCTCATATTCTGAGTAATTCCCTTCGAACCAGACCACGGTGCTATTGCCCTCAAAAGCGAGCATATGGGTAGCGATACGATCCAGGAACCACCGGTCATGGCTTATGACTACGGCACACCCGGCAAAGTTCTCAAGCGCTTCTTCAAGGGCCCGCATGGTATTTACGTCCAGATCATTGGTGGGTTCATCAAGAAGGAGGACGTTGGCCTCTTCTTTGAGCATACGTGCCAGATGAACGCGGTTCCTTTCCCCTCCCGATAGCATCGAAACCTTCTTTTGCTGATCACTACCGGAAAAATTGAAGCGTGCCACATAAGCCCGAGAGTTGACTTGTCTCTTGCCGAGCTGGATAAGATCCTCGCCTCCCGTGATGCACTCCCAAATGGTCTTGTTTGGATCCAGGTCATCACGGCTCTGATCGACATAGGCAAGCTTCACCGTTTCTCCTATTCCAATGCTCCCTGCATCTGGTTTTTCCTGACCAGTGATCATCCTGAACAAGGTAGTTTTGCCGGCCCCGTTAGGCCCTATGATCCCGACGATTCCGCCAGGCGGAAGAGAGAAGGTCAACCCATCCATAAGAATATTGTCGCCGTATGCTTTGCTCAAGCTATTGGCTTCAACGACAACATCACCCAGGCGAGGTCCGGGCGGAATATAGATTTCAAGCTCTCTTGTTCTTTTTTCGACATCCTGGCTCAGGAGCGCCTCATAAGAATTGATACGCGCCTTCGCCTTTGCATGGCGTCCCTTGGGGGACATCCGTATCCACTCCAGTTCACGCATCAAGGTCTTCCGCCGTTCACTATCGGTTTTTTCCTCCCGTTCAAGGCGCTCTCCCTTTTGCTCCAACCAAGAGGAGTAATTCCCCTTCCATGGTATGCCCTGTCCCCTGTCAAGCTCAAGGATCCACCCAGCCACATTATCAAGGAAATAGCGGTCATGAGTAACCGCAATAACGGTGCCTGGATAACTCTGCAAATGGTGCTCCAGCCAGGCCACCGTCTCGGCATCCAGGTGGTTGGTGGGCTCGTCAAGGAGAAGGATATCCGGCTTCTGCAAGAGGAGTCTGCAAAGGGCAACGCGGCGCCTTTCGCCTCCCGAGAGGAACTTGACGGGCGTATCTCCAGGGGGACAGCCCAAGGCATCCATGGCCATCTCCAGACGTGAATCGAGGTCCCAAGCATCCATCGCGTCCAGACTCTCCTGCACCTTTCCCTGTCGCTCAATGAGTTTGCTCATCTCATCATCAGACATCGGCTCTGCGAATTTCTCGTTGATACTGCTGTATTCCTTAAGCGCATCTATTATCTGCTGCGCCCCTTCTTCAACGATATCCCGCACCGTCTTTGTGTCATCCAGTTCCGGTTCCTGCTCGAGGAAGCCCACTGTGTGGCCGGGGGAAAGAACCGTCTCACCATTGAACTCGGTGTCCTTTCCGGCAAGGATACGTAACAGAGAGCTTTTCCCCGACCCGTTGAGACCGAGGACGCCGATCTTCGCGCCGTAGAAATAGGAGAGATAGATATTTTTCAGAACAGGCTTCTTATCATAATACTTGCTTACTCCGATCATGGAGTAAATAACCTTATTGAGTTCATCGCTCATTTTATTTTAGGTCCTCTCTCTAAGACTGTCAGACTATTTTTTGAACGCGCTGAGTTAGGCTGTTCGTCTTTGGGCGTCATTAGCCCGCCGGCTCCAATACATTGTCCTTTAGTTAAAATGGCCCGCTCGACAATCCCGCACTCAGTCCAGACTCCCTTTCTTTGTCAGGTCCTGCTCGGTGACTGTAGCATTTGAAATATCATGTATTGGCCATGATCCCAACAGGCGAGCCGCCTTGTTATCTGGTAGGCTGATCCATCTTATCAATTTTATGTTCGTTAATGCAATTGAGTGAGTTTGTCATTTTCCTGTAATTAACGTCTTCTGAAGGACTACCTCACAAAACGGAAAAGAGCGTCGGTTAACCAGATCTTATAGGGTCACCGGAGAATTCTGAGTATTCAGAGCACGTTTATCTTTTTATATTCCCCGCTGGATTTCATCCCTAATTATTACCAGAGGTCCAAATATGTCTTGGTCGCTGATCTAATTTTTTCTCTTGCGGCTTCATCTTCAATGCTGCCGCACCTCTCTCCGAGGCGTTCCTTTGAAATTGCTCTTATTTGGTGAGACATTGCAATAGAATCTTTTGGCAATCCTGTGACAGATGCCTCTAAGAAGGTCTCTGTGGGATACACTTTCCTTCCCATTTTTACTGAGGTTATGGACAGAACGGATACGATTGGCAATGCTTGGTTGACTTCCTCTGCAGAGATGATCAAAACGGGGCGGCGACCTGCCTGTTCAGAGCCCTTGGAAGGATCAAGATCGGCCCAGAAAATACCCCACTGATAATCTACCATCATTTATCCTTGTGCGGTGGGGACCCCGTTTAGGGCGGGGAGGAACCGCATAGTCCTTTTCACTAATAAAGTTGTGGCACGCTCAAGGAGCATGAGTTTTTTGTATGACGCTTCACAGACTAATTCGCCATCAATGCCAGAAAGGGCAAAGCACCCTCTCATCCGTCTGCCTTTAACAAAGAGCACACGTCCCTGATAATTGACCTTATCCCACTGCCGGAATCCGAAAACCTCTCTCGGTGCTGTGTTCCTTATATGTGACCGCTCCCCCTTAAAGAGTTTGCGGTTGCATTTACGTACCTGCCTTGCGGTGTAGGAAGTATCGGTTCTTGGTTGCGTGGTACCGTCTGCAATTACAAAGGCATCATTGAGGTGCGACTTTTCAAGTCCCAAGGTAATGCGCTTAGATTTAGTCTGGTAGCCGTAAGCAACCCTGACGTTAAACCCATCCTCTTTGAGTAGTTCTACAAGTTTCCAGCGTACCATCGACATAAAGGTGGCAGCCTTGAACCCGTTGCCCGGCTTCGTAAGTTTCAGTTTAATCTCGCCCCTGTGGTACTTACCGTGGCAAGCATGGCAAAGAGTCACTAGGTTTGCAGGTCTGTCGCCGCCAGTCTGTGTTGATTCCCTGTGGTGCACGTTAAGCCTCTTATCGCCGGACTTCCCCTTACAGTGAACGCATTCATGGCCATCACGGTAAAGCACGTATTCGCGCACATTCCAGAATCCAGCTTGCTCCCCGTTCTGGTAATCGCTGCCGGAGATGCTTTTGCCCTCAGCCGTAGCCTTGATCTTCTGGATATCGAAAGCGGCCACCTCTTGAATGATCCCTGTGATCGGAAAGATCTTCGCAACACGCTCAATAAGCTTAACGTTGCTGTGGAGCTTGTGCTCAATAGAGGGCGCTAACCAGCCTTCCAGTCTTGTGCGATTGTCAAAGCGTGCTGCTCTGTACCAGGTCTTTGTCCCTCTGCGGTTACGCCGGTACATTGCCCTTTCGCTATTGAGCTTTACGATGTCGCCGCGGAGAGTCACAGCGCTGGCATACACCTCTTGTTTGTCTGATACGGCACTAAGTCCAATGTGCAAGTATCCGCTGTCGGCCCCAAGAGTGATATCATGTGTTGTTTGTCCAGTTGCCGCGCTAAGCCTGATTACAAACGGTGTCCTTGCTTGTACTGTAGCCTTCCCTGATCTCAACAGGATCCTCTCTTTACGAGGACTGCAGGGCATCAAGGGCCTGCCCCTTCGGTTTAAAACTGCGACGGATACTCTCAAGTTCCGTCCTCCTTTCGGAGTGAGTGCCGCATCGGAGCTGTTAAGAGAGGTTGTTGAGCCCACCGCACTGTCGCTACCCTCACGACTGTTTAACGCAGG
>JBKQMP010000192.1:0-3926 GCA_052146665.1 Dissulfurispiraceae bacterium | reverse complement strand
ACCCAAGGAATCTGACAATGCGTGCGAACTGCACGCATAAGAAGGTTATGGTCAATATTGTCGAAGAGACCCTTGATGTCAAACTCTATGACCCAATCATATTCCCAGCTTCGCCGTCTTACTATGGCAACCGCATCAAGCGCTGAACGGCCCGGTCGATATCCATAGGAGTTCCGGTGAAACAGAGGTTCGAGCATCGGTTCCAGCACAAGTTTGACCACTGTCTGAGCAATCCGGTCAGACACTGTTGGCACGCCAAGCATGCGCACTCCACCTGACTTCTTCGGAATCGGCACCCCTTTAACAGGCGGCGGGAAATAGCTGCCTGAACTGAGTCGATTCCAGAGTTTATACAGGTTGTCTTTGAGTCCGCTCTCAAATTCTTTAATCGATTCCAAGTCTACGCCTGATGACCCGTCGTTTGCTCTTACACATTGATACGCTTCCCACACAAGAGTCTTAGGAATGCTATACGCCTTTGTCATGTCCTCTGATTCCTCCTACTCGCGCAGTTGACCAATATACATGACTGAATAACACGACCCCTTCGCTCCATCACCGTTACAGTGACCTCATAACTACTACGAGTCGTTCCGTCCCTTGGCGGCGCATCGGTACTGTCGGCCTTGCCTTTTACGCTTGAGCCTTTCCCTTAACATCACCGCCGAAGGTTCCCGCAGTTCGACATAAGAGCCTGAACCAAGCTGACGCTGCCTCTATGCCGGACACCACCTGCCCCGTAAGCAGGTATCGGACAGGCCAATCCTGAAGTAACATCACTCTCCAGTTTTGATGTCATCTAAGCACTTTCGACACTTGAACGGCAGTTCACTGGTGTTCGTCTTCTTTGGCTCATACCTGATACCTTGTGGCACCTTTTCCGTAACGCTCACGACCAGGGCTTTTAACCCAAGCCGCTTACGGTGGTTTGCAACCTGCTCCTGCAAGCCGGTTGCGAGGGGCCTACCCTCATCTCCTACGCCGCTTTCTGCGGCACACTCACATCGGAGCACCAGACCTAGTTAGCCGCCTGCATGTCCACTTCTTTAACCAAATAAAGATCTTATGGTCAGGGTCTGGGTTGCTCGTGTTGGGCTTCTGGTAGATCGCCGCAAGCCCCATTTTCTGCATCAGCTGATGCGCTTGTTTTCGGTTGACTTGGTACCCCTGTTCACACAGGTGCCTGGCCATCTGCCGGGCTCCGTAATACGGCGTATCCAGAAACTGCTCGTCTATCAGACGCATGAGCGCCAAGTTCAATTCACTCTCCCCACGTGCTTCATAGTACCATGAGGAGCGGCTGATCTGAAGCAAGTTACACTGTTTAGTAATGCTGAGCCCAGCGTGTTCCGGTTCGACCATTTCTTTCCTCCGTTCGCGGCTCAGCAACAGAAGGCTTTCGCTAAAAAATCCTTCTCCACCGTTAACTCTCCTATCTTCTCGTGCAACTCTTTGACCTCCGACACATGTGCGACATCATTGCGATCCGCCTTGACCTCAAACACATTCGTAAGTCCCTCGATCGCCTGTTTCTTCCACTCACTTACTAGACTGGGATGAATATTAAACCGTGCAGCAATTTCCGCGATAGTCGCCTCTTCCTTGAGCGCTTCAGGCGCCACCTTCGTCTTGAACTCCGCTGCATACCGCTTTCTCTTTGTTTTGGTCATCTCACGGTGTCCTCCTGGGTAATCGTATATTTTACACTTTATGCGACTGTCCGAATTCCGGGGTCCACCTCTGTCTTTCGTTGAGATTGAGTCTTTGTCGATCGCAAAAAGTCTGAGAATGATGGTAATTCTACGGCGGTCAAAAGGAACATAAACCACCCCAGATCTATGGTTCTAACAGCAGCCTCTGTGAGGTTATAAATTAACATTATTATAAAAACTGTTATCTGAAATCTGCCGTAATCAAATCCGCGTATTAAATTTATTCGCCCTTTTCTATAAGCAGCGATCATTATTCCTATCAATAAGAAAACCCCTATCCATCCTAAGTTCAGATAGATTTCTAAATATCCATTATGAGCCTGGTTAGGATGCCACCAGTATTCTTCCCAGAAGTTTTTTGCCCTTGCACCCAGCCAGAAACTCTCATAGCCCGTTCCAATCAAAGGGTTTGTACCCATATTGATAAGTTCTTTCCACAGGTCGGTTCTCCCAGTAAACGTCATATCCCGTCCTAAATCTGATACCATTGCTGATACGACATCTAATGATACCTGGATCGTCAGAAAGACGAAAAAGATTAGAAAAATATACGTTCCAATGTATCGCACATTTCTTTTTCTAACAAGAAATTGCATCCCTAGAAGTGCGCAAATAGCAAGGATCAAGCATGCAAAGGAAGTCGCGCTATTGGCTAAATGCAACAGCCACAGTATCATTATCATGAATATCACATCGATTACTAAGTCTTTTCTATCAAGGGACTTCGATCTCTCACGCCACATGGATGATAAGTTCCAGGAGAAGAACATGCCACAGACTAAACATAACCAACCTAGAGTATTCTTATTGAGCGTAACGCCAATATAAACTGGCTGGTATGTCCATCGACTATACATTCTTCCTAAATCAGGATAGTACTTAATAAACAAGATTGATAAAGGGACGAGAATATAGGCAACCCTTCTAAATACTGTTTTTATCGCTTCAATCGGATTCGGATCAGTCAGAATGACAAGAATAACTACAAGACCTCCAAGGCCTTTAATCCATCGCTTAAATGACACCATTGCAAAATCAGACCAAAGAATGCTAATTCCACCATACAAGAAAAACAAAACGATCCAAGTGTTATTTCTGACAATCTCCCCCAAGCTTACTCTTCTTTTAGCAAGTATTGCGAAGGCCGCTACTATAAGGAACAGAAAAATACCCCTATCAACAGGGCTACCTTCTATGTACGCATCAGGTGACTCAAGAATAGGTCCCATGTTTAACCATTGAGAAACAGCTCTTGATCCAATTATCAATGTCCAGATCAGCGGAATCCAAATAGCAGGGGAAACGCCAGACGTACGCTTAGAGTCTCTTTTAAAGAGATACAAGATAAAAAGAATGCACACTAGTAATGCTACTTGCTTTTGCATAAAGATCCTTCTTTGATTAACTTATGCATATAAAACTCTCGACGGAAGAAGAGTCACTGTTCGATAAGAAGCCTTTGGATCAACTCTAGAGTTAGCATTTTCGTTATCTCGGTTGTGAAGTTACGATATCCCTGAGTATGTCCCCGCACTATCTTTTCCACAAAATGTTTATTCAAGTAAGGTCTACCAATTGTTTGCGTATCAAGTAAGATCTCTCTCACATAATTCGACAATTCATCTCGAAACCATACCCTAAAATGATAAAATTTGTGTCGCCCCAAGAATAGCCTTTCCGGGTGAAATGTCTTCATTATAAAATCGAGTTTTGCCAGCCACTGAGGCATTCCATAATTATAGTAATATTCCGCTTTGAAATATCCCTCATAATAGAGTCGCAAGAATAACAAAAAAAGGTTGTTGCTTTTTCCATAGACTCCCCTATCTGTCATAATCCGGTGCAATTCAGGATTGCCATCATCGATAAGGCGAAGAGATAATTCAGCAGTACTTCTGGATCCTGACGGTGCCCGATACATTAACCCTGCGAGCTCGTTGTCCATGAAAGGACTCCGTATTGTCAACTGAGACTGCTCTATCACGAGACGATTGTATTCAAGCCATGGCGCCTCTTTAAAGAGAGCAAATGATAAAGAATTATCATCGTTAAAGCTAGCCACAGTTTTAAGAGCACTGCGAATCTCCTCTTTAAAATCGGAGCTGAAGAGTTCTTTAAGAGGGGAGCGTCCCTTGAGACATCTGTTATTTCTTAATATTTCACTACCATGGGTTCCCGTAATACGAACTGGAGCCATTGACCTCACCAGTTTAT
>JBKQMP010000191.1:0-21521 GCA_052146665.1 Dissulfurispiraceae bacterium | reverse complement strand
CGTTGCTTTTATCGTTTCAGCACTGATCGTGCGGCACGATCTTCCCATAGAGCTTCCAGGTATAATCGTCAAGATTTTTCTGCTTTTTTTGAAGTTATCCATAGTATTAGCCTTGACCAGTTTTGCGTTTATTTTCGCGGGAGGGAAGAAGAAGTCATCATGAGGGAGTGTTCGCCGGGTGCGGCCTCGATCCTGATGAGTGTGTGGACAGAGAAGACCAGTGCGCATGTAACTTAAATGCAGTTGAGCCTTCTGAGAACTCTGGATTCGTCGATGGAGTTGAGAGGGAAGAATCCTTCCTGCAAGCCGCGACAGTTTCGATTTTAGAGAACTGTTTTAAACCGTTCGATAGTCTGAGGGCATATTAGCGTGCCAGTCCGTAAAGGAGGAAATGAAACATGACAGGCACCATCACCATCGAGACGCAAAGACTTCAAGAGGCGCGGGAGCAAAAGTTTCCCTGGAAGAAGTGGGGCCCGTATTTAAGTGAACGACAGTGGGGAACGGTGCGCGAGGACTATAGCGAAGGGGGTGACGCCTGGAATTTCTTCACCCACGATCAGGCCCGCTCCAGGGCCTACCGCTGGGGTGAGGACGGCATCGCCGGGATCTCCGACGATAAGCAGCGGCTCTGCCTTGCGCTCGCACTGTGGAACGGCAAGGACGCTATCCTCAAGGAACGGCTCTTCGGCCTGACCAACAGCGAAGGCAACCACGGTGAGGACGTAAAGGAGTACTACTTCTACCTCGACAGTACGCCGACCCACTCGTACATGAAGTATCTGTACAAGTACCCACAGACGGCATTCCCTTACGCAAATCTGGTGGAGACGAACCGCGGGCGCAATCGGGAGGAGATGGAGTACGAGCTCCTGGACACCGGTGTCTTCAATGACGATCGCTACTTCGACGTATTTGTGGAGTACGCCAAAGCCGGACCTGAGGACATCCTCGTGCGGATCACGGCGGCCAACCGGGGACCAGACGCGGCCGAGCTGCACCTTCTGCCGGCGCTGTGGTTCAGGAACGACTGGGCATCGTGGATTGCTCAATCGAACAGGGCTGCCAAGAAACCAAACCTGAAGCAGATCAAGGCACCGGCAGGCGCGAGCGCGGTGGCAGTGACTCACCCGCTGCTGGGTGAATTCGTCTTTACCTGTGAAGGCGAGGTGCCGCTGCTCTTCACCGAGAACGAGACAAACAACGAGCGGCTGTTTCCCGAGTATCCGAACGCCAGCCCGTACGTGAAAGACGGTATTGACAACTATGTGGTGCAAGGCCGGCAGGAGGCGGTGAACCCAGAAAAACAGGGCACGAAGGTCGCGGCGCACTACAGGGCCTCTGTCGGCGCCGCTCAGGCCACAGTGATTCGCCTGCGGTTCTCCAAGAGTTCTTCGGGCCAGCAAGGCAAGCAATTTGGCGAACAATTTGATGAAGTCTTCGCTGACAGGCTTCGTGAAGCTGACGAGTTCTATCGCTCGGTGACACCGCCATCAGCGAGTAAAGACGCGGCCAACGTGATGCGCCAAGCCATCGCCGGCATGCTCTGGAGCAAGCAGTTCTTCTTCTTCGACGGTGACAACTGGCTGGACGAGCACCACTCCAACCCCCTCCATATAGGATATCGAAATGCCCGGAACTCGGAGTGGTTCCACATGCTGAACGAGGACGTGATCTCGATGCCTGACAAGTGGGAGTACCCGTGGTACGCGGCCTGGGACCTTGCCTTCCACACGCTTCCACTCTCAATCGTAGATCCCGACTTTGCCAAGGAGCAGATGGAACTGATGCTTCAGGGCGCCTACCTGCACCCCAGCGGCCAGCTCCCCGCCTACGAGTGGAACTTCAGCGACGTAAACCCCCCGGTCCATGCCTGGGCCACCTTGTTCCTGCACCGCACTGAGCAGGCCTTACGGGGTGAGACGGACGTGGATTTCCTAAAGACGGCATTCAACAAGCTGCTGCTGAACTTCACGTGGTGGGTGAACCGCAAGGACCGGTTCGGCAAGAACGTCTTTGAGGGCGGCTTCCTCGGCCTCGACAACATCGGCATCTTCGATCGCAGCGCCCCGTTACCCACCGGAGGCCACCTCGAACAAGCGGACGGCACGGCCTGGATGGCCTTCTTTAGCCAGAACATGGCCGAACTCGCAATTGAGCTTGCCGTCCACGACCGCACTTATGAAGACATGGTTCCCAAGTTCTTTGAGCACTTCTCATACATCGCAAGGGCCATGAACAGGCCCGGCCAGTACGGCATGTGGGACGAGGAGGACGGCTTCTACTATGACCTGTTGCAGCTGCCGGACGGCAGCGCCACGCGGCTCAAGGTGCGCTCGATGGTGGGGCTCCTGCCCCTGTGCGCCACCACAGTGGTCGAAGCCTGGCAGCGGGAGCGCATTCCTCGGGCGGTGGCTCAGACCTATGAACGCTGGCGCAGGATACCAGAGCTGCTGGAGTCCATCCACGCCACGGGCCCGGGTCACTTCGGTGTGGCCGAGCGGGGGATCATCGCCCTGCTGAACCAGGAGCGGCTCCGCCGGGTCCTCACGAAGATGCTCGATGAGAACGAATTCCTGAGTCCCTACGGCATCCGTTCGCTCTCCAAGTTCCATGAGCGGAACCCGTACATTTTACACATAGGCGGCCAGGAGTACCGGGTGGACTACCTGCCGGCCGAGTCGAACACCGGCATGTTCGGGGGCAACTCCAACTGGCGGGGGCCGATCTGGATGCCGGTCAACGTGATGATCCTTCGGGCGCTTTTAAGCTTTTACCTTTACTACGGTGACAACTTCAAAATCGAATGCCCCACCGGCTCTGGCAAGATGATGAACCTCTTCGAGGTGAGCAAGGAGATAGCGGATCGCCTGACCAGGATCTTCACCCGCGACGAGAAGGGCCGGCGCGCCGTTTACGGCGGCACGGAGGAGTTCCAATCCGATCCCCACTGGCGCGACCACATCCTGTTTTATGAATACTTTCACGGAGACAACGGGGCTGGGCTGGGTGCGAGCCATCAGACCGGCTGGACCGGGCTCGTGGCCAAACTCATCCAGCTTTACGGCCTAATGGATCCCAAACAGTTACTGCAAGGGGGCAGGGAGACCATGTTCCTGAAGGGTGTTGCGGGCACCGGGGGAAAATGATCTGAAACCATGGCCGAAGCACCCCATTATCTATGAAATCAACACCTGGGTCTGGCTCACTGAACTGGGCCGGAAATACAGCGGGTCCGTCACGCTTTCCACTGTGCCGGCGCAGGAGTGGGACCTCCTGTCCTCCCTTGGCGTTGATGCCATATGGTTCATGGGCGTTTGGGAGAGGAGCCCTGCGGGCACCGCCATTGCGAATCAGAACAAAGGTCTTCTTGAAGACTTCCATCGGGCCCTTCCTGAGTTTCGCCCGGAAGACAACGTGGGATCTCCTTATTGTGTGCGACAATATGTGGCTGACGCACACCTGGGAGGTCCTGAGGGTCTCGCTATTGCCCGGAGAGAACTTGCCAAGCGGGGACTCAGGCTGATCCTCGATTTCGTTCCAAACCATGTGGCCCCTGACCACCCATGGGTCTTCGATCATCCAGGGTACTTTATCCGTGGGAATGCCGATGATCTAACGAGGGATCCGGCATCCTTTGTTGAGGTCGACGGCAACGTTTTTGCCTGTGGCCGGGACCCCTACTTTCCCGCATGGCCGGATGTGCTCCAGTTGAACGCCTTTGATCACGGTCTGCGTCAGGCAGTCATCGAGACTGTATCGAACATCGCAGGACAATGCGACGGAATCCGATGTGACATGGCCATGCTCGTGCTGAACAACATTTTTGAGCGTACCTGGGGAACTCGTGCAGGAGAAAAACCCCACAATGACTACTGGAGGACGGTTATCCCGGCCATCAAAGCGATATATCTCGAGTTCAGATTCATTGCGGAGGCTTACTGGGACCTCGAGTGGGAACTGCAGCAGCAGGGATTCGATTACTGCTACGACAAGAAGCTCTATGACCGGATGGAACATAACAGCACCGAGGACATCCGCCTTCACCTCTGTGCCGACCTTGCATATCAGGAAAGGATGGTCCGCTTCATCGAGAACCATGATGAGCCAAGGGCTGCGGCCACGTTTTCACCTGCAAAGGGGCGCGCTGCAGCAGTGGCGATCCTCACGCTTACCGGGGCGAAGCTTTTGCACGAGGGGCAACTTGAGGGAATGAAAATGAGACTGCCGGTGTTCTTGAATCGGCGGCCCATTGAGGCGGTCGACCAGGATCTCAAGGCCTTCTACCAAAGGCTGCTCAAAGGGATCAACCATGACGTCTTTCGGAACGGTGACTGGCGTCTCTGTGAGCGGTTTGGCTGGCCCGACAATCAGAGCTATTTAAATATCCTCGCGTGGTGCTGGGTCAAGGACGATAAGCGCTATCTTATCGTCATAAATTTCTCAGCGGTACCTTCACAGGGTCGTGTTAAGGCGCCGTGGGATGAACTGAGGGGCAGGACATGGCGCCTTAGTGATGCCCTGTCGGGTGAAGTCTTTGACAGGAGCGGCGATGAGCTGAGAGACCAGGGTCTGTATTTTGATATGGGACCGTGGAAATGTCATTTGCTCTATTTGGAAATCTGAACACAATTTGAGTTGGCAATAATAGGGCAACTTGAAGCTAATAAGGATCCCACTCTAAAGCAGAATGATGGAAATCTTGCTGTGGGCTTACGCTGGCATGGACTGATTTTGGGATTGTACGTCAATAAACAAGGGCAATAGCAAATTGCAGCCATATTCAAATCCAAGTAAACACTCCTCTCGGCTGGCTAAGCCCGATAATAGATTTGTTATCGGGCCTGATTTCGATGCGTTGTTGGGAGCATAGGTCCGTCCGAAGCCGATAATGAGTGTGAGAGAGCAATCCCTTTGCCGAGTAAAAATATAGATAACGATGACAGAAAGGAGATACGATTATGAAGACGGATTGCATCGTGGGGATAACGCGTGGGGTTGTCTTGCTGGGCGTGATCATGCTCTGTGGCTGTGAGGCTCTGACCGTACACGACACTACAGCGCTGCTGCTCCCCGAGTTTAGACGATCTGAGGTCGTTGGCTTTGTGGCAGGATTTGGAACAACCTTTGCTGCCGTACCCGACTTGATCAGGATGCTCACGCGGCGGTCAAGCAAGGGAATGAACCCAACGATGGCTTGCATCATGGGCGTTTTTCAAATTATGTGGGTCTATTACGGCCTCTTGATTTTGTCACGACCTGTTATTGCGTGGAACGTGGTGGCCGTGGTAATAAATTTCCTGAGCGTTGGTGCGTACTTTGCATTCGCCCACTACGAACGGGATCAAGGAAAAAGCTGATTCGCGTTGGTTGTTGAAAGGAGGATTCACTATCTGGCGACGTTCCTGCTTGAGCAAAAAATCATTCAGAACGAAGTGAATGTGGACGAAACGCTGGATGTGTCTGTCAGCACCGAGGCATTGAAGACATGGAAAAGGGGCCAATGAGGGCCGAGATATGAGCCGAACGGTGGGGAGGGAGGCCCGTTTCATGAGGCCAAGGACATGAAGCTGCGACGCAAGACCATGGTGACAACGCTGGCGCTTCTGGTGATCGCGGCCACGATACCGTTTGCGATTATGGACACCATCGAGACAGGCCGCGTGTACCTCTTCTCAAGGCAGTTCCTGGAGGAATTGCCGCGGCGGTTCACGGGACCAGGACGTTTTCGCTTCATCCTGCAGCCGATGCTCGCCATCCTGCTTGGGGTGCGCGGGGGCCTGGCCGATGCCAGGGCGGGGAACCCGCCCTACCTGTTTGGTCTGTTTTTTGATGCTAGACGGCGAAAGGATTTGCTGCGAAGCGGAGCGGAAGCCATCGGCACTCTGCTCGCCGCTGGGATTATCCTGGACGTCGTATTTCAACTGATCATCTACCGTGCGGTGCATCCAGGAGCGGCCTTGCTGGTTGGGCCGATTCTCATTTGCATGCCATACGCACTGTCCAGAGCACTGACAACACGCCTGGCGCGGTGGTTCGGCAGAAAAGGATAATTGTGGCAGCCCGGCTATCCCATGTTTTACCGGATTAACGCTCGGGGTCCGGTTTCTTTGGAAATGCGGCTTTGTGACCGTACTTGTCTGCCTCAGTTTTCTCTGAGGATGCTTCATTTTGCTTGTACTCTCGATACAGTTGCTATTTCCTTAAAGAAAGGATCTGATGATCAAATAGCGGGCACCTCCAGAGCATGTAGTTTCGCGGTATGCTCTACGGTACAGAGACCAATCTTAATCTTAAGGACGTGCCGTATGGGATTATACGTGGGTTCTGATCTGCATTCAATCAACACAGATGTGGGGATCATCGACGGGGATGGCAAGGGGATCTGGAAGAAGAGGCTAATGAAGCATTTATCCCTAAATAAGGAGTTTCACTAACAATCCAAGAAAATTATTTTTTTACTGGTTGCTGTCAGTCACGATGCATAGCAGTATACTTAGTAATAATAATTTTTTATCAATGGTGAAATGGTGCCATTTACCTCGGATTTTCCGAGGCACGCAACAAGTTGAAAAGGAGGGAAAAAGGAAGCACAAAAACATGTAGCAGCAGAGATTGCCGTATCCACGCGGGTGCGGCCTTACAATCTATTAAACCAAAGGAAGGAAGAGACCATGAAAACAAAAAACAGACGAAACATCCTCGCCAGCGTGCTCATTTGTGCGCTCATACTGGCGTTGTCAACGGTGGGCACCGCGGTGCGGGCTGCCGAATTGGCTGGCGCCAAGCTACCGGATACATTGAGCGTGGGCGACAAAATACTGAAGTTGAACGGACTGGGCCTGCGGAAAAAAGCCGTATTTAAAGTGTACGTTGGCGCGCTCTACCTTGCGTCGCTCTCGAAGAACGCAGGCGCGATCCTCGCCGCCGACCAGGCGAAAGCGATCCGCCTTCATTTCCTGCGCGACCTGACGAAGAAGCAGCTCGTCGAGGGCTTTCAGGAAGGCTTCGAGGCGAATGCCCCGGACAAAGCTGCTCAGAGGGCGGCTTTCGACAAGATGCTCGCACTGGTTCCCGACGTGAAACAAGGCGAGACGCTCACGTTCACCTACTTGCCTGGCAAAGGCACAACGTTGCAAGTGGGCAATAAGGACCTGGGCGTCTTTGCGGGAAAAGGCTTCGCCGACGCCGTCTTCTCGATCTGGCTTGGTCCCAAGCCACCGACCGAGGATCTCAAAAAAGGAATGCTGGGCTGACGATCCGGGGGGCCGTGTGCGGCTGGCCACTTACGGACATCAAGAAATTGAAGTTTAGAAATCAAGATAGGAACTCGGAAGTCAGAGGGGCGAGGTCGATATATCGCCTCTCATAGTGAGTAGTACTACCAAAATTTCTGAATCATCTTGCCCGTCGAATAATTTAGCTTTGTGGCTAACAACAAACACCATCGGGTTTTTCCAAATGTCTCTATTTTTTGGGAGAACTCTTGATAGAGATGCATTTTCTTCAAAGTGAAGAGTTGTAAGTGCCTTACGTACATGAGATAGAACATGTAGGCGGCAAGAAAATCATGGTAATTTGACCAGGGAAATGATAAACTTTTCGCATGAAACGCACACGACAGAGAGTCGTTATTTCAAGACTCTACCCATCTCTTTTTGCGCTGTCTGGTGAGCAGTTTGACAAACTAAAGGATATCGCATAGAGGATATTGTTGGACTCTCAGGAGTTGCATCGGTTTCTGAACCACATAGCATTACGAAAAGGATGGTGAATTATGAGTCCAATTGCAATTTCTTTTATCGCTTTTGCCTGCATCTTCAGTGGCGCTCTCCTCGGCTTGTTCATTCGCAATCTCCTGCCTGAACATCACCTGAGCGCTGATTCAAAGGATGTGATAAAGCTGGTGGCTGGTATGCTGGCAACGATGGCCGCTCTTGTCCTGGGGCTGATGATCGCCTCGGCAAAGGGCACATTTGATACAATGAGCAGCGAGCTCAGGCAGACTGGTTCGAATATAATCCTGCTTGACCGCAACTTGGCTCGTTACGGACCGGAGACGAGGGAAGGCCGCGACATGCTGCGCCGCACCGTCACTAACGCAGTCAGGCGGATCTGGCCAGAGGAGAGCGATACAATCGCTGTCGAGAAGGCTGGCAAGTTAGATGTTGGCTTCGAAGATATCCAGGAGAAACTCCGTCTACTGACTCCGCAGAACGATGACCAGCGCCTGCTTCAGGCTCAAGCCATACAGCTGAGCAGTGAAATTGCGTCAGCACGTTGGCTCCTTAAAGTGCAGGCAGGTCAGGGCTCAATCCCGGTGCCATTCCTGGTGTTGTTGATTTCCTGGCTCACTATCATCTTTTTGAGCTTTGGCCTGTTCTGCTCTCGCAATGCAACCGTAATTGCTGTCCTGATGGTCGGCGCGTTGTCGGCTGCGAGTGCACTCTTTTTGATTCTGGAGCTGGACCAACCATACGGGGGGTTCATCAAGGTTTCCAGTGCTCCGTTCCAGAACGCCCTCTCATATCTGAGTAAGTAGGTCTGAACCACTTTTGCGGTAGCAGTGATCAAGAGGCTTTTGGTCATCCAGGGCACGAGCAAACGCGAAGCGTTAAAAAGATTGGCGTGTCAATAGCTCTGTCAACTTCTATACGGACCCTTCACAGGTCGCATTCGTAATGACAATTTGTTTCTAAGAGAGATGTTGCGATGTTGCAATAATACCCCGGCGTCGACTACAGAAAGCAGCTGATGGTGGCCAATATCGGCACCCCAGTTGCCGTGTTACGCCCCGTACTCTTCTGGCATGTCTTGCTCCGCCAGGGTTGGACCAGTTTTTCGAATACTTTCTGTACTTCACACTGTCTCTCTTCTACCAAAAGTCAGAGCTCCTTGGGAAAACAAATGTTGGGGACCGATACCGCCCATCAATAGTTCGTGTAGAATTTATTACGGCACCAACAGAATATCCAAGCAGTCTTTTAGAGTGTCGATCCTGAAGGGTTTCTTTAGAACCGATGAAAAACCATATGCACGATAATTGGCTACTATCGGACTATCTGAGTATCCACTGGAGACGATAGCCTTTACATCGGGATTGATATCCCTGATCTTTCGGATAGCCTCTTCTCCTCCCATCCCACCCTTTACCGTCAGATCAAGAATTACCAGATCAAAAGGAGTGCCAGCTTCTCCGGCTTGTCGGACCAGTTCAATCGCTTTCCTGCCGTCCTCTGTGCACACTACATTATGCCCCAGTGCAGCCAGCATTTCCTGTCCGACGTCTCGTACCAGCTTTTCGTCATCCATCAGGAGTATCCTACTCTTGTTTGTCACACGGTTATTTGGAGTAGTCGCCGCCATCTCCGCCTCCCTATCATTGGACGCAGACAGATAGATGGTAAACGTAGTGCCTCTGTTTAGTTCAGATTGCACATCGATAACCCCACCGTGATTCTTTATGATCGAATAAGATGTGGCCAGTCCAAGGCCGCTGCCTTTCCGCTTCGTTGTAAAATACGGATCAAATATTCGTGTCAGGTTCTGCTCGGATATCCCAACGCCGGAATCCTGAATTGCTATGCTGACAAACTGTCCCCCTTCGGGCAGACCGGCAATGGTGTTTTTAGCAATATCCACATTTGCCAGGGACACGCGAACAGTACCGCTTTCGGCCATTGCCTCATCAGCGTTAAGCACGATATTTTGTATCACTTGGGCCAGTTGACCCTCATCTGCTTCAACAGCCCAAAGATCAGCAACAGTATTCATCTCATAGTTCGTGTTGGAGCCGCTGAGGGCAAACTTTACGGCGTTCTCAACAACAGGCCTGATCCTTATAAGCTTCTTCATCGGTTTGCCGCCCTTGGAGAAGGTCAGCAGTTGGGAAGTCAGATTGACCGACAGATGGAGTGCTTTTTCAGCCTCCTCAAGCATGGCAAGCGATTTCTCTTTCTGGTCGAAGGTTATCTTTGCCATTGAGATATAGCCAAAGAGTCCCTGCAACAAGTTGTTGAAGTCATGTGCTATGCCGCCGGCCAGTCTACCGATGGATTCGAGCTTCTGGCTTTTAAGCCGCTCTTCTTCGAGAAGATGTCTTTCGGTGATGTCGCGGGCGGTAGCAAGGACGCCGCGAATATTACCCGAATCATCACGGTATACCGTAGCATTATACAGGACTGCCGTTATATGCCCGTCACGATGCCGGACCTCAAGCGGATAATCTCGAACTCCACCTTCCTTGAAGGCAAGTTGGTACCCCTCACGCGCCTTCTCCGGCTCGGTAAAATAATCAGAAAAATCAGTGCCGATGAGCTCCTTGCGCAGATATCCCGTCACCTGTTCCGTAGCTGTATTTACATCGGATATTTTTTTTTCAAAATTAATAGTGACGAAGGCGTCGAGGCTCGCTTCGATTAAAGAACGGTTATAAGCGTTGTGATCCCGATGCTCTGCTGCCGCGCGTTTGCTTTCAGATAGATATCTGTAGTACAGGTACACAAAAAAAGTGGAGAACAGAAAAAAGACTACGCCCAGTATAACCTTTCTTGCAACTTCCCTGTGCCATTCGGCAAGGTAGTCCTGAGGGGCGATTCCGACAATAATGTAGAGCGGATATGTGGAAATCTTACGAAACGAAAAACTTCTCACCACGTTGTCTACGCCGCTATGAGTAGTAATAGTCGCCTTTTCCTTGGAGATTGGAAGCCCCTCTTGAAGTACCGCCGATTTGATCTTTGTTCTTGGCTCAGTCTCTGCAAGTTTAGGCTCTGGGTAGCGAACTATCAGGTCACGGTCTGTATCCCACAAAGATATGGAACCGTGCGTGCCGACATTGATTCTGGAAAACATCTCACTCAAATACTCCAGTGTGAAGTTTCCGTACACTATTCCAGCGAAAGTGCCATCAGGTCTGCTGATACGTCGGGAGATCGTAACCTGCCATTTATTTGTCGTACGACTCAAATAGGGCTTCGATATTACTGCCCTTGATTGTGGGTCATTTCGGACGTAATAAAAATAATCGCGGTCAGCAATATTGATCCCCGGGACAACCCCGGGCCCATATAAAATATCACCGCTTGCGTTGGCCATCCTGATACTATCAAGTTCATATAGGTGTTGAAGCTGACGAACAATATATGTGTTGATAACGTCCTTCTGTATACCTCCGGTCATTATTTGTCTTTCAGCTTCATACGCCACCGAGAGCAGTGCCAGATCAACTTTGTCGATGATGCCCTTAATGTCTTCGGCGAGCACATGAGCCAGGTTCTGTGACGAAAGCGCAGTCTGATACTCATACTGAGTGCGACTGTCACGAATAGATAAACCTAAGAGGGCGACAACGAAAAGATTAATGATCACTAACACAAGGGCAAATGGTATTCTTATATCCCGAATGGTTTTCATGTTTACATTATACAATAACGTTGCTGGATAGGCATGAATAAGATCAGCAAATACTTTGAGCAGAGAGGAAGCTAAAACAATGTCAATTATATCTATATCTGTGTGGTAGGAATATATCATCGTATGAGCCTTGTGAAATACAATTCTGGATAAAAATGATACATAGCCTTTCTAAAGACGCGAAGCAACTTCGACATAGTAGGGCTTCCGAGGCATGCGTCACTTTCTGCATGATACAGATAGAATAATCGCCCCGGTGCAAAGCTTAGAAGCTGACCTTCCCCCATATGCACCTCCTGTTCAATAGCACTAACTCTTGGCTGTGACTATCAACTCGGGGGAAGATCAAATAGTGATCAATGGCTGTCATCACCTTGACCTTGTCCGTGGTCATTAAATACGACTCTAAGTGTGTTACACTGATTAGGGGCAGGGCATATCCGTGGCCCCTCTTTTGCGCTACACCAGTATGTTCGTGAAAACATAGGAAAGTACATGCCTGAGGAAAGACGATAGTAAGATGATCGCCCGAAGAGTTGCTGTTACCGGTATCGGAGTTGTTAGTCCCATCGGAATAGGTCTATCAAATTTCTGGGAATCTCTTATTGGAGGAAAATCAGGCTGTTCGGAAATTACGGGGTTTGACTGTACCCATAATAGAGTGAAAATAGGATGTGAAGTTAAGAACTTTAACCCTTCTGAGTTTCTTGATCCGAAAACTACTAAAAGAACATCTCGTTTTATTCAGTTCGCATTGGCTTGTGCAAAAATGGCTCACGAAGATTCCGGGCTTTCTGTCTTTGGCAGAGACGACATCGGAGTCTATATAGGTACCGGAGCTGGGGGGTATGATGTTCTTGATGAAAGCTATATTAAATTTCATCAGAAGGGCGGTCGTTTCACGAGTCCATTTGCGGTAACCAATATAATACCGAATATGGCTGCTAGTAATGTTGCCATGTTATTGAACGTGAATGGGCCGTGCGTTGCGCCCGTAGCAGCTTGCGCATCTGGTCTTTACGCCATTAATGATGCTTACAACGCAATAAGATATGGCCTAATAAAGGGCGCCTTTGCTGGTGGCTCTGAATCCACGATGACATCGTTTGTACTTTCAGGATACGAAGCTATGAGGGTTCTATCTTTTCAAAATGGTAATCCGCAAGGTGCCAGTAGGCCGTTCGACAAGGATAGGGATGGGTTCGTTATGGCTGAAGGAGCTGCTGTACTATTTCTTGAAGAATACGAGTCGGCGCTCAAGAGGCAAGCTAAGATATATGGGGAGATTGTTGGTTGTTCCGTCTCGTGCGACGCTCACCATATTTCATCTCCCGATGCAAGCGGCAGAATCATTTCTGCAACAATGCTGAATACGATCAGGCAAGCAGATATCAAGACAGAGGAGATCGCATTAATCAATGCTCATGGCACTTCAACGGCTATGAATGACATGGTTGAAGCGAAGGCCATATGTGATATCTTTTTGCAAGATGATGGGTTCACACCACCTGTTACCGCGATCAAGTCGATGATAGGTCATACACTTGGGGCATCGGGAGCTCTTGCTATCGCGGCTAGCATTAAGTCACTTAACGAGAGAGTTATCCCTCAAACCATAAACACGAGAGAACTTGATGACTCATTCCGACATCTGAATCTGGTAAGCAACAATATTGAGATTGATAAGGCGCACAAGTATGCTCTTACAAATGCGTTTGGTTTTGGCGGTCATAATGCCTGCATTGCTGTGAAGCAGTTCGATTACGAGTGACCAGATATATGGAAATCGATGCCGTGTGGTTCACGGGTGTCCGGGAACGAAGCCCTGCGGGCATCACCACTGTGAATTGGAACAAGGTTTATCTGAAGACTTCCGTCGGACTCTTTCCGACGAGAAACTAAACTACCTAAGGACTGACCCCCTGATAGCGGCGATTACCTGCGGGGCGCCCTGAGGTACTGGGCCTCATTTCTCTACAATTTTTTTGTAATGGAACCAGGGGGATTTGTCGGGCCTTCACAGGTTCCGTTAATGCTTATTAGCAGAACCATTGCGCGCCAACGAAATGCTGGTATTTTTACGACATGGCCATTTGGGTGTCACGATTTGCTGGCAAATCAGCTGACAAGACTGTTCTCTAGGCATCCTAAAAGACCCAAATGGATAAATCGATCTCCTGCCGCAGATTGTCGAATGTCCTGGAACATGGATCTACATCCATGCTGATTATTGCTTCGATGCGCGAACAAAGTAATGGCCTCCTCAGGCGAATGAATCAGGTTTTTTTCATTCTTAACTGACATGTTAAAATCTTTTTGTTGACACATATTTTAGAGTGCTATAGTCTAAAAGTGGATTTCAACGAACACGAGGGCTTATGCCGGAAATAAAAAGCAATCTCGATCAGTATATTCTGGAAGACGGCGCGAATATCGCCGTAATAGGCGGCGGCCCCACAGGATCCTTTTTCAGCATCTTTGCGCTCAAGATGGCCAGGATGATGGGAAAACAGATCCAGCTTACCATCTTCGAACCCAAAGACTTCACCAAGGACGGACCCGCGGGGTGCAACCGCTGCGGAGGGATAATATCAGAACTTCTTGTCCAGACCCTTGCGGTTGAGGGTATCAATCTACCTGACTCCGTAGTGAGAAAGGGCATTAATTCCTACAATCTCCATACAAACCACGGCGACGTGTATATCGCCACTCCTGAGCTTGAGAGGACCATCGCCACAGTATACCGGGGCGGCGGACCGAAGGGGATGATTCCCGAGGGGAAGGAGAGTTTTGATAATTTTCTGCTCAAGGATGCGATCAAGGAGGGGGCTGTGCTTGACCCGCTCAGGGTTGACCGCATCAAGATCAGGGACAGAAAGCCGGTTCTCTTCACGAAGGACAGGGAACTCGGTCAGTTTGACCTGGTGGTGGGGGCATTTGGAATAAACAGCACCACCCCAAAGATGTTTGAAGATATCGGCTTTGGCTACCAGGAACCCCCCACGGTTACCACAGCTATTGCAGAGCTGTTCCTGGGCGAAGAGAACGTGGAAAAGCATTTTGGAAATTCGGTTCATCTCTTCCTCCTCCCTGACAAGGGGATGAAGTTTGCCGCAATGATTCCCAAGGGTTCGTATGTTACCCTCTGCGTCCTGGGTAAGGAAATGCACGCAAAAACCGTGACTGAGTTCCTCGAAAAATCGGTCGTGAAAAATGTGGTGAAGGACATTGCGTATTCCGTGGCATGCCGCTGTTTGCCAAAGATGAATGTGGGGGCACCCCTGAAACCCTTCACTGACCGGGTTGTCACATGCGGTGATGCAGGCTCCACAAGGCTCTTCAAGGACGGACTCGGGGCCGCGTATCTCATGGGAAAGGCTGCTGCTAAAACCGCACTCTTTCAGGGAGTGAGCGCCAGGCATTTTCAGGAGGATTATTACCCGGTCTACCACGCTATCATCATCGACAATCGTTACGGCCAGTTCCTCTTTACCGTTACCGACGCGTTCCGGAAAAACAAGCTCCTCACTGAGGGCATGCTCAGGGTCGTCAGGAGAGAACAGAAGGGTCCCGCTGAGCCCAGGATCCTCAGCTCGATCCTCTGGAATATGTTTACCGGTAATGAAAGATATAAGAATATATTCCCCAAGGCCTTTGACATCAGGATGCACGGGAATTTCTTGAGGGAATTCTCGCAGGTTCTCACTAGGAGGGCATCATGAAAGAGGGCGAACTTGGGAAGGTATATGCCGATGGCCAGATTATCTTCAACGAGGGCACTACGGGTGAGGTAGTGTACGTCGTTCAATCGGGTAAGGTGAAGATCACAAAGAAGACAGAATCTGGAGAAGTGACCATTGCAACCCTCGTAGAGGGGGAACTCTTTGGGGAGATGGCAGTTTTCGACCGTCTGCCCCGTTCTGCCACCGCTGTTGCCCTCGGTGATGCGAGAGTATTGAGCGTTGACAAGAAAAAGCTCTTCACCACCATCAACAGGGACCCCACCCTTGTATTCAAGATGCTTGAATCGATGAGCCAGAGGATAAGGAGGCTTGATGGGGAAGTAATGAAGCTAAAGAACAGCAGCAGGGATGTGTTGCACACCTCGGTCGATATCGACGAGACATGCAGCCTCATGCTTGAAGAAGTGAGGAATCTCATCAATGCGGACAATGGTTCCATAATGCTTCTTGACGATAAAGGAAAATCGCTACTCACCAGGTCTGCCTTCGGGGCCGGGGCGGATCCAAAGTTGAGGCTTTCTGTCGGAGAAGGAATCATAGGCGATGTCTTGAGGACCGGCAAGTCCGAACTGGTAAATAATGTTTCTAAGGATTCACGCTTTATTGCGGGATCTGCAGAAATTACTTCCATGCTCTGCGTTGCTCTCCGCAGTAAAGATCACAATTTCGGGGTACTGAATTTGATCAATTCTTCTGAAAGGGGCTTTACCCTTGATGATGTAAAATTACTGGATTCCCTCGCATTCTTTATTTCACTTGCCATTCAGAGTGCGATCAATTTTTATCACCTCACAGATAGTACAAACGAAATGCTGAAGCATGCCACTATGCTGCATATGTGAGAATACATACGCCTGCGGCGAGGTTGTTGGACCTTACCAATTCAATCATATGGTGGAATATCAGGCAGTCATCGCGACACTGGATGCCTTTGTCCTGATCAAGAAGCGAGCAGCGCTAACGTTGCGTGGTCCGTTCATACAGTCCCTGGACTTGCCTACGCCGGCCTGACCGAGCACGAGGCGAGGGAGAAATAAGGGGGCAATATAAAAACACTTTAGCGGCGTGCCTTTCGAAGTGGTCGTGAGACGTAATCATCGTTCATCACCGCAGGCCATATTCCTAAAATTCCGAGGGGTTTTCGTGTGGTTTGTTGATACAATAGATCATGTACATTGCATTGACTCTGCAGTAAAATCTTGTTATTCTCTCTTCATGGAGCGGCAATGAAAGTCACTTTCTACGGCACGCGAGGTTCAATCTCGGTATCTGAGCCGGAATTCTCCCAATTTGGCGGAAATACATCATGCATATCGCTGAGTTTTGATAACGGACGTATAGGAATACTTGACGCTGGCACAGGAATACGAAGGCTCGGACGTGATATGCTCAGCTCTGGCATCGAGCAATATGATGACATTCTTATCGGGCTTTCACATACTCATTGGGATCATATACAGGGCTTTCCTTTTTTCAAACCGGCATATGATCCAAGAAGGCACTTTACCATAGCCATAAGCGGCAAAGGGACAAAAGCCGTAAATCTCGAGAGCGTCTTTGCGACGCAGATGCAGCGCGAATATTTTCCCGTGTCTCTGTCGGAAATGGGCGCAAGCTTAAAATTTTGGCAGCCCGATATAACCGATTTTACGACACCGAGCGGTATCAATATCCAAACGTTGAGGCACAACCACCCTGGCAATGCTTACAGCTACCGCTTAACGGAAGGGGCCACCACCGTAGTCTATTGTACGGATGTGGAGCACGGCAACGACATTGATGTCAATGTCGTGAATCTCGCCCGCAACGCCGATCTTCTAATTCACGATGCCCAATACACACCCGAAGAGCTAAAAGAAAAAAAAGGATGGGGTCACAGCAGTTGGGAACAGGCTATTGAAGTGGCTCTCCAAGCTAAAGCCAAACAATTGGCCCTTTTTCACCATGACCCGGAACACGATGATGCCTTTCTTATTAAGGTAGAAAAAGAATGTCAAAGACTGATGCCAAACGCCTTTCTCGCAAGGGAAGGTCTGGTCATCACTCTATGACAGAACAATCAAAGAGTGTTATTTCTTTTAGCAGATTCAAGCACAGCTCAGCAGTCTCTCACATGGAGACACCTCAGAGGACGTAGCTCACTTTATGAAATCTTTTCCGCTCGTTTGATGATATTTCTCGCTAGATCCCTGAAAACAAAGAAATGAAATGGCATTGTGAGATACCAATAAAGCCTTCCTAAAAGATTGTTTGGATAGAAGTAGGCAGTTTGTATAAGATTAGCTCCTTCAATCCTAAACTCAAGCCATGCCCTGCCGGGAACCTTCATCTGTGCTTCAAGAAGCAGCCGGTTATTGTTTTTGATATCGACCACCTTCCAAAAATCCAGTTTGTCTCCTATCCTCAGATCAGTATCATTCCTTCTTCCACGATTGATGCCATAACCGCCAAATAGTTTATCGATAAAGCCGCGTATCACCCATAGAAAATCGAAGTTAAACCAACCATTGATACCGCCGACCAACTTGACGGAGCTAAAAATCTTTTGCGGGGCTGTTTTCCCAAAACTGTAGATCCTCTGATCTTTATAGATTGCTCTTGTCATATCATGCGGGTTATGGGACACGTCACTGACTTCACCGGCACTGCTATCGCACCATCGGCTCATCACTTCATTACTCTCTACCTTAAGGAGAGCCCTTCTCACTACCTCTTCAAATGGAGCCGGAGTGATATCCGGGAAATATTTCTCCGCATTATCATTCTGGATGACTGTTTCAGACTTCAACCCCTCTATAAGGACAGAGGCTACCCTGTACGGCACAGGAGTGAAGAGCACCAGCCAGTAAGAGGATAATCTTGGAGTGAGCACTGGCAAAGGTATCACATGTCTTTTCGAGGACGATATCTCTGGCATTACTTCTGCGGTGCGCTTTAGCATCTCTTTGAAGCTCATCTGCTCCGCGCCAATATCGACCATGAGGTTTCCGCTAATGGCCCGATCTTTTGCCTTGGACAAGTAGTTCAACACGTCACCGATCCCAATGGGCTGAGTCTTGGTACTTACCCATTTAGGTGTAACCATCACAGGTAGCTTCTGCACTAAGTTTCTTATAATCTCAAAACTGGCACTTCCAGAACCTATAATTATCCCTGCTCTGAACCAGATGGTTTGGATCTTATGAGGCATTGCGCTGAGTATTTCCCCTGTTTCAATCCTGCTTAACAGATGTTTGCTTGCCGTTTCCTTAACCCCAAGACCGCCAAGATAGATTATCCGTTTTACCCCCGCCTCAATGCAGGCATTTCTGAAATTTTCAGCGCTTATCCTGTCAAGCTGCTCAAAATTCTTCCCCGATCCCATTGAATGTATTAAATAATAGGCGACGTCAATGCCCGCTGCCGCTTTTTTCAATGACTCTTTGTTGAACGTATCGCCTTTAATGATTTCAACACTTTTCTCAGCAGACTCTCTGGCTTTCTTTATACTTCTGACAAAAATGCGGAGTTGAACATCCGCATCTTCCATCAGTTTCCCCTTGAGCCTCCGTCCAATGTAACCGGTCGAGCCGGTCAGCAAGACCTTGATCACTTGCCCCCCCGATATCTGAGCACTAGATTTTCACCTGGTTTAACATCTCCTGATACTGTCTTTTCATGCTTTCCCATCTAAGAAGTGCTTCATAATTGTTCATCCAATCGATAAAATCGCCGTTGTGCGCACCTGTCTTACGACTGCCGAATTTTTCTACAAACACGGGAGTCTTAATATTGTGCGTGTCCTCCATATCATTGAGGACCTTTTTTATCTTCTTAATCCTGTTATTGCATACAGCTATTTCCCTTAAGAGAGAAATCTCAAACTCGTCATAGGCCATATATCACCTTGATCTTAAGAGTATCTGACCCTAAGTTTCTGATCAGTCATGTCAATTTTTAAAATACCACAAAGTTATAAATTAGTCACCGCAGTGTTATTGTGCCTCTCCTTCAGCAACCACTGATAACTTTAGGAGAATCACAGTTGTCAAGATTGGGAAGTCCTGCTCTTTAGCATGAAAGAACCAAGCATCTGCTGCCTTTCATCTAGACAATCAGCGGTTCGCCACGCGTGCTATAAGCCATATCTTCGAGATCTCCACGCATCAGAGCAAAGATTGCACTTAGACAGTGGCTTGCCCGTCAACACGTAACTGCTTGAGATAAAGACTCTCTGGGAAATGACAACTATTCAGAAGGGGATATACGAAATGCAACAAAATCTTCCGTTAAAGTCAGATTCTAGATCTATCTCCAAAAAAGTGAACCTCTCGGAAAAGCAAAGAAGAGACAATTGCCACGGCTACCAGCTGATTCCCTTACTCGTCAAGAAATTCTGTGCAGTCTTGTCGCCTAATGCTGCCGCTCCTCTCAAATCCTCATACGCCTGTTTTTTGTTACCAAGACTATAATATAAAGCCGCTCGCCTAGTATAAGCCGGTGCGAATTTTGGATTGATTTCAATTGTTCTAGTAAAATCCTCTATTGCTTGCTGTCGGTTGCCTATGACAGCATAGACATTGCCGCGATTGTAATAGGCCAATGCGAATTCCGGATTGATCTCGATTGCCCTGTTATAATCCTCAATGGCCTGCTGTCGGTTGCCAAGCAAATAATATGAAGCGGCCCGGTTAGAATAAGCCTCCACATACTTTGGGTTGATCTCGATTGCTTTGTCATAATCGTCAATTGATCGCTGTCGGTTACCAATAGCAGCATAGGCATTGCCGCGATTATAATAGGCCAATGCATACTTTGGATTGATTTCGATTGCTCTGTTATAATCCTCGATTGCTTGCTGTTGATTGCCGATGGCCTCATAGGCAGACCCTCGATTAAAATATGCCGAGGGAACTTTTGGATTAATATCAATTGCTCTGCTGAAATCCTCAATTGCTTGCTGTTGGTTGCCGATGGCCGCATAAGCATTCCCGCGATTAATATACACAACACAATTATTATCCGTAACTTTTAGTGCATGATCATAAAGCGTAAGGTTATTCTGCCAGTAACCGACTTGTGTCCACGTAACGATGGACAAGGATAAAAGGATTAATGTTGAGGACGCAATAAGTGCTTTTTTACGGTAACGCCATTGTCCTAAGAGTCTCGGCATCCCCCATGCCACCATAATGAAAAGCCCGATCAGGGGGACATAGGTATAGCGGTCCGCACTGGCCTGTCCTCCAACTTGTACGAGTCCGATTACAGGAACCAGCGTGCCCAGATACCACAACCACCCAACTGTCAAATACTGAAATCTCTTTGCCGATAGGATGGCCGCCAGTGTTACGGCTATAAGGATGAAAACAGCCCCTAAGACCTGCCAGAGTTGCCACAGCCCCGGAGAAGGATAATAAATAGCAAGATTATTTGGCCAGATCATCCTTCCAATGTAGGTAATATAGGAAACAAGGGCATTTGAAATGCGGACACTAAGTGGAAAAGCCTCAATGGATTGTACTGCCCCCCCTTTTTGCTGGGCAATGTATGTGATGATACTTGAGAACGCGGCGAGGGCAATAAGAGGGATTTTTTCCCACAATAAAGGACGAATGATCGTCCATCGATATTGGGAATCTGCTGATTTTTCCGCTGTCACGTCTTCCTTTACGATGACGGGACTGTTTTTTCCTGACTTTCCTTTACGTTTGTCGGGATTCATAGGTTTAGTCGACTTTGTCTGAATTGCCGGAGCCAACTGTTTTTGCTCGAAGCGCAAAAAAGGCCAGTAATCAAGGAGTAGCAGAACAAAGGGGAGAGTAACCAGCATGGGTTTCGCCAATAAGCCCAAGGCAAAGAATGAAACCACAGGCAGGTACCTTTTGAGACCCGGCCGTTCGACATAGTAACAATAAGCACCCATGGTGAGCATCCAGAAGAAAGTAGACAGAACATCCTTTCGCTCAGCCACCCAGGCAACTGACTCCACATGCAGAGGATGAAGAGCAAACAGGGCAGCAACAAAGGCGCTCTGCCAGAGGGCTTTAGTCATCCGATATAGAACAAGAAAGAGCAACAAGGTGTTTGCAATATGGAATAAGAGATTCGTAAGATGGTGCCACTGCGGTTTTAATCCGAAGAACTGAATATCCAGCATATGGGATATCCATGTCAGGGGATGCCAGTTTGAGGCGTGATAGGTAGTAAATGCCCATTCGATTCCGTCCAGCGTAGGTCCACGCTGAACATGACCGTTTTCGGTTACGTAGAGGTGATCATCGTAGTTGATGAAATCGCAATCATTGACCCGCCAGAATGCGATGAGGGTGGCAACCATCAGGAAAAAAGAGATCATTAGAATCTTATTATTTGACATAAAAC
>JBKQMP010000190.1:0-5731 GCA_052146665.1 Dissulfurispiraceae bacterium | reverse complement strand
ATGATCGAATTGGACGGGACCCCGACCAAAAGCAAGCTTGGAGCCAACGCCATTCTCGGAGTGTCTATGGCGGCTGCTCGCGCTGCGGCCATGATCTCGGGGCTCCCTTTGTATAGTTATCTTGGGGGACCTGGGGCAGTAAGAATTCCCATGCCTCAGATGAATATCCTCAATGGAGGTCAACATGCTGATAATAGTGTTGACTTGCAGGAATTCATGGTCATGCCAGTAGGCGCGCCGACCTTCGCGGAAGCCCTGCGTTATGGGGCTGAAACTTTCCACGCCCTGAAAAAAATTCTGAAGGGGAAAGGCTATGCAACGAGCGTAGGCGATGAGGGAGGCTTTGCGCCCAATTTGAAGAGCAATGACGAGGCGTGCGAGGTAATCGTCGAAGCCATTAAAGCTGCAGGTTACAAGCCCGGTAAAGATATAGCCATAGCCCTCGATCCGGCCGCGAGTTCGTTCTTTGAAGATAGTGTGTATAACCTTAGCAAATCAGGCCAGGGCAAAAAGACCAGCTCAGAAATGACAGATCTCTACAGGGCCTGGATTGCAAAGTACCCGATAGTATCAATTGAAGACGGTCTGGCCGAAAATGATTGGGATGGATTCCGAGAACACACTGCCGCGCTCGGAGAAAAGATTCAGATAGTGGGTGACGACATATATGTGACGAATACTCGGTTCATTGCGCGGGGTGTCAAAGAAAAGACTACCAACGCTGTGCTCATAAAGCTGAACCAAATCGGGACCGTCTCGGAAACGATAGAAGCCATCAACCTGTGTCGTAAGGCTGGATGGGGATATGTTATTTCCCATCGTTCCGGCGAGACAGAGGATACCTTTCTGGCGGACTTTGCTGTTGCTATGGGTGGAGGCCAAATCAAGACGGGATCAGCCAGCCGTAGTGAACGTATCGCCAAGTACAATAGGCTTTTGGGGATAGAAGCGGAATTGGGGAAAGCTGCTGTCTTCGAGAACCCTCTCAAGGTGTAAAAGTTCGGTCACGATGGATGGGCAACAGCATCTCAGCGAAAGGCGTGCACCCATGAGCGAAAACCACATTCGAGGCATCTCTACGACATTATCTCTGTTGGACAAGGCCCTTTGCGAGTTTGACCAGTGGGCTCATGGGCATGAGGTCCGGTCTATTCTGTACGAGGTTCAAAACCCCCTTTCACCTGGGCAAGGACGAGCAATATCAGAACTGGTTAGTGAAATGCAGTCGATCCTGAAGAAAATCTCGGACAGGTTGACTCTTGAGACAACCGTTCGGAGAGTAGACAAAATGATGTTGGGCTCGTGCTCTGTTCTTTGGGTATCTCTGGCTGAGCTTGACGGCGGTCACCTCCGCAGATATGGCGAGTTACCGCCTGGATTGGCTGAGTACCTTGATCCCAAGGCAGCTCTCTTAACAGAGAAGCTGGGAGGCATCGCAGACATCGTGGCAACGGGGGTACGATAACGGCCCCCGTTACTATGTTCGGAGGACCTAACGGATACCACACGGGATGTGAGGGCGGAGATTATAATAGGCTCTTGACTTTGTAAAAATGGAGAAGTAGAGAAAGATAAGACCGAAGGGGATGGAGTCCCCCCGAGTGCCTCATCAGGCTGATGACTCCTGCCGTGACAACATTACGGTGGGAGCTTACCTAATGCATACCCACCGCACGGTGGGTTTTTTGGTTTCAGCGGAGCGCTTTATCTGCCGAAAACGTCGGAGAAACACTGGGAGTCCTACCGCGTGGCCACAAGAGATGATTTCATCTAGCTGGTTTCTGCCAAGTGCAGGGCTCGAATAGTTCGATGAGAATTGAGGCAAGTTGATGACGGGGACCGCAAATATACCCATTGGAGCTTCCGCCAGAAAATCGGTGGACGTTACCAGAGATATTACTGTGGCGCATTTTCGCCCTCACATTCCCGAAGTGTATGGCGCTCCGATGATGATTTACTTGATGGAAGAGGCTGCGGCTCAGGCGATACAGGACTATTTGCCGGAGGGCTGGGTATCCGTTGGTGCCATGACAAACGTCAAGCATTTAGCTGCGACCCCAGGAGGACTCGGGGTTACAGCAAGAGCAAAAGTTTTGTCAGTCAGCGACAATCTGATCACATTCGCAGTAGAGGCACACGATGGAATTGAGAAGATAGGAGAAGGGATACAGGTGCGGGCGGCGATAGAGGTGAACAGGTTTGAAAAGCGAGTCAGGCTAAAAGCGAAACGAGCGAGCAAAGGTAGCGCATAAGAGGGGAATATCACAATTCCGGGGAACTATGATTAGCAAGGTGGCAAAGTGGGGCAAAGACATCAAAGATTGGCTCAGCAGTTAGGAGAGGAGGGAGGCGTTTTTCGCATGACTTTCCACAGCATACTATTTGAAACAACCGACGACAGCACACAGAAAGAAACACTTGAAGCGCCCGCCTTTTTTGTTGATTTGAATCTCGATCAGATCATAGACGCCATCACCGCCGGTAAGCAGGAATATAATCTCAAGCCATTTTTTTACACTTCCTTGAAGGATATCGCCGCGATCGAGTAACGTCAAGAAATAATGCGGGACCTCGAAAATGTAACTCTGTTCGAGAGTATAAAATCATTTGCGCAAAAAATGACCGCAATGCGCCGATATCTTGCCTTGGTAGATAAGCTTCACTACAAGTACCATAAAGAAGGATGGTTTTTGGAGGCGACGGAGACTTATTGTGAAGCTATTAATGGCCTGGAGCATGATTTAAACCATGCAAATTTACAATCGCGCGGCCTTTTGGCACTCCGCGAATATATAATGAGCTATGCCAGTTCCGACGCTTTTACTTCGTTTCTGGTGGCAACGAAAAAGCTCAAAGCTGATTTGGCAACTGCAAAATATTGTTTGCTCATAAAAGATAATAGCATCAAGGTTCGCAAATATGAATCTGAAGCGGATTACAGCACGGTTGTTGAAGCGGCATTCGAGAAATTCAAACAGGGCGCGGTAAAAGATTACAGGGTTGAGCTCCCCACCGCGACGGGCATGAATCATGTTGAAGCAAAAATATTGGATTTTGTAGTCCAATTGTATCCCGACATATTTCTAAATCTTGATAATTATTGCGCGAAAAACAGCACTTTTCTGGATGAAACAATGGGCGTTTTTTACAGGGAAATACAATTTTACGTTGCCTATCTAGAGTATGCCGCAACATTCAAACAAGCAGGGCTGACATTTTGTTATCCACAGATTTTTAATAAGAGCAAGGAAGTTTATAATTGTGAAGGATTTGATTTAGCCCTGGCCTATAAACTCATAAGAGAAAACTCGTCAGTTGTTTGTAATGATTTTTACCTGAAGGACAAAGAGCGAATCATTGTAGTATCCGGACCGAACCAGGGCGGTAAAACAACCTTCGCCCGCACCTTTGGGCAGTTACATTATGTGGCCAGCCTAGGCTGTCCCGTGCCGGGCAGGGAAGCGCAACTTTTCCTGTTCGACAGGCTCTTTACGCATTTTGAAAAAGAAGAAAACATCAATAATCTCCGTGGCAAACTGCAGGACGACCTGGTCCGAATTTACTCTATTCTAAACCAGGCCACGCCGAACAGTATCATCATAATGAATGAAATTCTCACTTCCACAACATTACAAGACGCGATTTTTTTGGGCAAAAAGATAATGGAAGAAATAGTACAATGGGATTTGCTGTCCGTCTGCGTAACGTTCGTGGTTGAATTAGCTTCTTTGAGCGAGAAAACGGTAAGCATGGTTAGTACGATTGTTCCTGAAAATCCGGCATTGCGAACCTATAAAATTGTAAGAAGGCATGCTGACGGACTTTCATACGCGATATCCATTGCCGAAAAGTATCGCCTTACATACGATTGCTTAAAGGAGCGCATAAAATCATGAAGGCTTTCCTCATGTATAAAGATCAGGATTTTGACTTGAAGCGGCAATTGCCGTCGAATGAACAAGCGCTGACACAAGACCTGGAACTGAACAAGCTGTTCAACGCTATGGCGCTCGGTGATAGCTTTTTGTTTAAAGTGGCACAAAAAGCTGTTTTGTCCGGTTTAAGCGATCTGGACACAATACGATATCGCCAGAATATTCTTCAGGATTGCCTGAAACATTCTTCCATTGTCAGTGATATCTACCAGATTGCGATAGAGTCAATTGAAAACCAAAAAAGGCATTGGAGAGGCATTTTCGATAGATATCCAAGCTCGATACTGTATAGTTCGAGAGAAATGCTGCAGATGTTTGTGGGCCTGCTTAAAAACCTAAAGAATATCGCCGATGAACATGCCGATAAATTTGAGTCAGAGGGCTTTACAGCGTTCTTCAAGATGATCAGAAAAGAACTTGATGACGAATATTTCGCCACCGTCCAAAGCCATCTAAAAGAATTGAAGTTCCGCGGCGGAGTTTTGATCAGCGCTGTATTGGGAAAGGGCAATGAAGGTGCCAATTACATGCTTCTTAAACCACAAGACAAAAAACACAGTTGGATGGGGCGGATCTTTGGCCAAAAACGGCCCGTTTACACCGTTTATATCGCCGAGCGAGATGAAAGCGGTGCCAGGACACTCTCGGAATTGAGAGACAGAGGGATCAACTTGGTTGCCAATGCACTTGCCCAATCCGCTGACCATATTGACAGTTTTTTTAAAATGTTGCGGATCGAATTGGCTTTTTACATCGGTTGTTTGAATTTATATGAACAACTTGCCCAAATGAGTGAGCCAGTATCTTATCCCGTGCCCGTGTCTGCCAACGAGCGCAGACATTCTTTTCACGGGTTATACGATGTTTGTCTGGCCTTAACCATGAAACAAAAAATTGTCGACAACCATGTGAATGCTGACAACAAGAGTCTCGTGATCGTCACAGGCGCCAACCAGGGCGGCAAATCAACCTTTTTGCGAAGCATAGGCCTGGCTCAATTGATGATGCAATGCGGCATGTTTGTGCCGGCTGAGTCTTTCTGTGCCAATATCTGTGACGGCCTTTTCACGCACTACAAGCGGGAAGAAGACGCTACCATGAAAAGCGGGAGACTTGATGAAGAACTCAGCAGAATGAGTGATATCGCAGACAAGATAACGTCAAATTCGTTGGTGCTTTTCAATGAATCGTTTGCCGCGACCAATGCAAGAGAAGGCTCGGAGATTGCAAGGCAGATAGTTAGCGCATTATTGGAAAAACGCATCAAGGTTTTCTTCGTTACGCATTTATATGAATTTGCGCATGGTTTTTATGACAAGAAAATGGGAAACGGCATTTTTCTGCGGGCTGAAAGGCAAACCGACGGACGACGAACTTTTAGATTAATGGAAGGAGAGCCATTGCAAACCAGTTACGGCGAAGACTTGTATAAGAGGATATTCGGAACAAACAGTTAAGCCAGTTTGGCAGATTTAACAAATAGCACCCGAAGCTGATAGCGCGGGGACTCGCAGAGCTATAGTGGACTCCCAGAACTGGCTCTTCTGCAACTTTGGCGCTATACGAGACGGGAAAGGTTTTGCAACCGCTTCTAACCACTTTCGGAGGACCTCGCGGGCCACACACGGGCTGTGTCAGCAGAGATTACAATAGGCTCTTGACTTTGCAGGCTGTAGTTTCGCCATTTTTGTATTGCCCTAGGTGAACCGCTTTAATAATTCTTGAAAAATTAAGGCGTTCCGCGCACACGCATTTCCGTGGGAACGAGAAAGGGGAAGGAGGAACGCCAACGTGAA